>NZ_JBSFTP010000012.1:0-139085 GCF_053591315.1 Streptomyces sp. NPDC003042 | reverse complement strand
CAGCTGCGGCTCGGCGAGATCGATCTCGCCGAGCCGGTCCGGGGTGAGCGCGGGGCGGGTGTCCATGGTGATGTCCTCGTCAGTTCAGCGGCTTGGTGGGGCCGGGGAAGAACGCGGTGGTGGCACCCGCCGTCTCGGCGCCGTCCACCACGAACTGCTGGCCCGAGATGAACGAGGCCTGCGGCGAGGCCAGGAAGTGGAAGACGTCCGCGATCTCCTCGGGGAGGGCGTGGCGCCGGGCCGGGATGCGCTCGTTGACCTCGTCGAGCATGGCGTCGGTGTACTCGGCGCGCTGCATGGGAGTCAGTACGGCGCCGGGCGCGACGCACGCGGTCCGGATGAGCGGGCTCAGCTCGACGGCGAAGGTCTGGCACAGCGAGGCCACGCCCGCCTTGCTGGCGTTGTAGTCGGCGTAGAGCGGGTAGCCGCGGGAGCCGTTGACGGACGCGGTCGCCAGCAGGACGCCGTCCCCCTGGCGCAGCATGTGGGGGGTGGCGTGCCGCCACAGGGCGAGGACGCCCATCAGGTTGACGTCCAGGGTGCGCCGCGCCTCGGCCTCGGTGAGGTCGAGGATGCCGCGGCGGACGCTGATGCCCGCGTTGGCGATGACGACGTCGATCCGGCCGCGCTCGGCGTGGACCCGGTCGACGGCGTCCTGTACGCCGGACCAGTCGGCGACGTCCAGCTCGATCCAGCGGAGGTGGCCGCCGCCCTCGCGGGGGCCGTCCACGGCGTCGGGAGCCGGCGGCTGGAGGTCGAGGTTGACCACGTGGTCGCCGGAGCGGGCGAAGCGCTCGGCGGTGGCCTGCCCGATGCCGCTGGACGCGCCGGACACGATGACTGTGCGCATGGGCGGGTGCTGCCTTTCTGCGGGGACGCGGGGCGGGGTGCGGCTCAGACGATGACGCGGTGGTGGTCGAGGGCGTACCCGCTGAAGTTGCGCCGCAGATTGCGGCTGACGGTGAGCTTCTTGAGCCAGCGGTCGGTCCCGTCGTACCGGGCGGTGAACGGGCGGCGCCCGTGCACGGCTCGGTAGTTGTCCACGAGCAGCATCGAGCCGGGGCCCACCGCGATGTCCTGCTGCACCCGCTGGAGCTCGGCCATGAGCCGGTCGAGCGCCGCCTCGGCCGGGGCGTCCCCCGAGCCGACGTGCATGAAGGGCCGGTCGATGCGCAGGTACGGGTTGAGCCGGTCGCCGAAGAGGACCGCGGTCGGCGTGGGCCGGTCCACCATGTCGTACAGCCGGGCCAGCGCGGGGTGGCCGGGCGCCGCCGTCTCCAGCTGCCGGATGTGCTCGGTGTCCGGGAGGATGTGGAAGCGGGCCTCGGCGAGCACCGCGCGGTCGCGGTCGTCCAGCCGTATGTCGCCCACGGACGCGATGATGGTCGGCACCCGGTCGCTGTTGCGCAGCCCGAGCAGCAGCAGGTAGTCGCAGCGGTTCGGGTGGAAGCCGTCCTCGGTGTGGAACTCCAGGAGGCTCTCGCTGCCGTAGCCGCTCTGCCGGTCCTCGTCGCCGCGGATCGGCAGGATGTTCTGGATGATGCGGCCTTCCTGGAGGGTCACCCAGCCGAATGGGTCGCCCAGCACCATGCCGCAGAGCGCCAGCCACAGCGCCTGCTCCCCGGCCGCCTTGCCGCGGATGGCCTCGCGCCAGTGGTCCGGCGTGGGGCCCAGCTCGGCGTCGTCCACGGGGAAGCCGTGGACCAGGGCGGCCGCCGACCGCTCGGTGCGGCGGTAGGAGAGCAGGAAGGAGCGCAGTCCGGGAGGCAGCAGGTCCTCGGCCCCGTGGGCGCGGTCGTAGAACTCCGGCAGGTCGGGCGCCCCGTGGGCGTCGCCGAGCTGCGCCGCCGCGGCGCGCAGCTGGGCGGCCTCCTCGGCGTCGAGGTGGTACTCGACGGGGGTGTCGGGCCGGCGGGCGTCCCGGTCGGCCGCGTCCGGGCGGGAGGTGTCAACAGCGGGGGAAAAGGTCGTCATGTGGGTGGTCCTCACCAGGTCGTGACCGCTCGGGTCGTCCGTCGTCCGGTCCTGTGGGGTCCGCGCGTCGCCGCCGGACCGCGTGTGGTGCGCACTGGACCGGCCGAGCAGGGTCCCGGCCGTTGTGGTCCAGCGATGGTGCGGGGTGGTGCGGGGTGGTCAGGTGTTCGGGCCGGCTACGACCAGTCCTCGGCGAACTCGGCGAGTTCGTCCTCGTCCAGGACGAGCAGCGGCTCCTCGGGGCCGGATTCCCCGCCCTCCGGGCCGGGATCGGCGGCCACCTCCTTCACCGCGGCGGCGAGCGCGGCCACGGTCTTGAGGCTGAACACGTCGCGGGGACCCATGTCCAGGCCTTCCGCACGGGCCAGGGTGACGAGCCTGATCGAGATGATCGAGTCGCCGCCGAGGTCGAAGAAGCTGTCGTCGATGCCCACCCGCTCCACACCGAGGGCCTTCGCGAACAGCGCGCACAGCTGTTCCTCGCGCGCGGTGCGGGGCTCCCGTCCGGCGCTCGCGCCGGTGAAGTCCGGCGCGGGCAGGGCGCCCCGGTCGAGCTTGCCGCTCGGTGTCACCGGCAGCCGGTCGAGGACGACGACGGCCGCGGGCACCATGTACTCCGGCAGGGCGGCGGCGACCCGCTCGCGCAGCCGCGCCGGGTCCGGCCGGCCCTCCGCCGCCGGGGCCACGTACCCCACCAGACGCCGCAGGCCGGGCTGGTCCTCCCGGACGACCACGGCAGCCCGGGCCACCGACGGGTCGTCCGCCAGCACCGCCTCGATCTCGCCCGGCTCGATCCGGAAGCCGCGCACCTTCACCTGCTGGTCGGCGCGGCCCAGGTACTCCAGGACGCCGTCAGGGGTGCGGCGCGCCACATCGCCGGAGCGGTACATCCGCGCGCCCGCCGGGCCGAACGGGTCGGCCACGAAACGCTCCGCGGTGAGCCCGGCCCGGCGCAGGTAGCCGCGCGCGAGGCCGTCCCCCGCCAGGTACAGCTCGCCGGGCGCCCCCACCGGGACCGGCCGCAGCGCGCCGTCCAGCAGGTACACGCGGGCGCCCACGACCGGGTCGCCCAGCGGCGGACCGGTGCGGCCCGCCAGCGGACGGCTCATCGTCGCCATGACGGTCGCCTCGGTGGGTCCGTACGCGTTGACCATGCGGCGTCCGGCCGACCAGCGTTCGACCAGGTCCGGCGGGCACGCCTCGCCGCCCACGACGAGGGTGACACCGGCCGGCAGGCCGTCCACGGGCATCACGGCGAGCGAGGACGGCGGGAGCAGCAGGGTGGTCACACCGTGCCGTGCCACCGTCGCCGCCAGGGCCGGCCCGGGCAGCAGCTCGTCGGCGGTCGCGGTGACCGCGCTCGCCCCGGTCAGCAGGGCGGTGGCCAGTTCCCACACCGAGGCGTCGAAGCTGGGCGAAGCGAACAGCAGCACCCGCTCGTCCGCGCGCAGGGCGAGCCCGTCGCGCTGCTGCTCGACCATGGCCGCGATGCCGCGGTGGGGCACCAGCACGCCCTTGGGACGGCCGGTCGACCCGGAGGTGTAGATGAGGTACGCGGCGGTGTCGGGCCGCAGCGGCGCCGTCCGGTCGGCGTCGGTCAGGTCCGCGTCGGACAGGCCACGGGCCCACTGCGCCGCCTCGCCGAGGAGTTCGAACGGGGCACCGGCGACCGGCGCCGGGCCGTCCAGGAGCAGCGTCCGCCCCGCGCCCGCCCCGGCCATCAGCTCCGCCGCCCCACCGGTGGTGAGGACCAGGTCGGGCCGCGCGTCGCCGATGACGTAGCGCAGCCGTTCCAGGGGATAGTCGACGTCCAGCGGCAGGTAGGCGGCGCCGGTCTTGAGGACGGCCAGGACCGCGAGGACGGACATGGCCGACTTCGGCAGCGCGATCGCGACGACGCCCTCCGGGCCGACGCCCCGCCGCGCCAGCGCCCGCGCGAGCCGGTTGGCCTGCGCGTTGAGTTCGCCGTACCCGACCGCGAGCGGGCCGTCATGCACCGCGACGGCGTCGGGCCGGGCCCGTACCCGCTCCTCGAACAGCTCGGGGAACGTCGTACGCGCCAGCTCACGCTCCGCGCCGGCGGCGGCACCGAGCAGCTCACCGCGCTCCTGCGGCGTGAGCAGGTCGATCCGGCCGAGGGCCAGCGCCGGCTCGTGGACGAAGGTGTCGAGCACCTTGCGCACCCGGGTGAGGAGCGCGGCGGGCGCCTCGGCGGTGAAGAGGTCGGCGCGGTAGCTCAGTTCCAGACTCAGCCGCTCGCCGGGCATCACGACCAGGCTGAGCGGGTAGTGGGAGGCGCCCGGCACGGGTTCGTCGTCGAGGGAGAGGCGCAGGCCCGGGACCTGTTCCTGGATGGCCGCCCCGTCGAAGGGGGTGTTCTCGAACCCGATGACGGTGTCGAAGAGTTCACCCAGGCCCGCGATCCGCTGCACCTCGGTGAGACCCAGGTGGTGGTACGGGCGCAGCTCGGCCTGCTCGGCCTGGAGGTCGGCCAGGACCCTGTCGAGCGGCCGCGCGGGGTCGAGTACGACCCGGACCGCGACCGTGTTCATGAACAGGCCGACGATCTCCTCGGCGCCCGCCAGCTCCGGCGGACGGGCGGCGGTGGACGCGCCGAACACGATGTCGTCGCGGCCCAGCAGCTGGCCCAGCGCCACGGCCCAGGCGCCCTGCACCACGGTGTTGAGCGTCAGGCCGGCGCCGCGGGCCGCGGCGGAGAGCGCCGCGGTCTCCTCGGCGTCGAGCACCGACGTGACCAGATGGGGCACGGTCGCGGTGGCGGCATCGGCGTCCGGAGCGACGAGTGTCGGCTCGTCGAAGCCCGCCAGCGCCTCGCTCCAGGCCTTCGCCGCCGCCTCCTCGTCCTGGCCGTCGAGCCAGCGCAGGAAGTCGGCGAACTGCGCCGGCGGACGGGCCCCGTCGGTCCCGCCACGGGCGTAGAGCGAAAAGAGGTCGCGGAAGAACAGCGGCAGCGACCAGCCGTCCAGCAGCCCGTGGTGGTAGGTCACGAGCAGCAGGTGCTCGTCGGGCGCGAGCCGGACCAGGGTGACCCGCAGCAGCGGGGGTCGCGCGAGGTCGAAGCGCCGTACGCGGTCCTCGTCGACCAGCTTCCCGAGGCGGCGGCGGCGCTCGTCCTCGTCCAGTGCGCGGAGATCGACCTCCTGCCACGGCACGTGCACGTCCTCGTGCACCACCTGGACGGAACGGCCCGTGCTGAGGAGGGTGAAGGAGGCGCGCAGCGCCGTGTGGCGGGCGAGGACCGCGTCGACGGCCTTGCGCAGCACGGCGGGAGCGAGCGTGCCGGTGAGCTTGACCGGTGCCTGGGCGGTGTAGACGTCCACGCCGTCGGCGGCCAGCAGGGCGTGGAAGTGCATGCCCTGCTGGAGCGGGGTCAGCGGCAGCACGTCGGCGATCGGGTGGCCGCTGTCGGCGGCGAGTTCGGCCCGCTCCGCGTCCGTCAGGGAGATCAGCGGCCCGAGGTCGGGCGCCGCCGCCGCGGTCGTGGCCTGCGGATCGGCGTCCTGGGCGACCTCGGCGAGCCGGGCGATCGTCTTGTGGACGAAGATCTCCTTGACGGTGAGGACCAGCCCGGCCCGGCGGGCCGCGGCCGCCAGCTGCATGGAGATGATCGAGTCGCCGCCGAGGTCGAAGAAGCTGTCGTCGACGCCGACGCGCGACTGGCCCAGGACCTCGGCGAACACCTGGTGCAGTACGCGTTCCCGCTCCGAGGAGGGGGCCCGGTACACGGCGGTCGCCTCGAACCGCGGGGCCGGCAGCGCACGCCGGTCCACCTTGCCGTTCGCGGTGAGCGCGAAGGCGTCGACGGCCATCACGAGGGCAGGGACCATGTACTCCGGCAGCCGCCGCGCGACCAGTTCGCGCAGCGCCTCGGGCCGCACCCGGGCGCCGGCCGCGGCCCGTACGTACCCCACGATCCGCCGTACGCCCGCGCTGTCGGCGGACACCGACGCCACCGCCTGGTCCACCGAGGGATCCGCCGCCAGCGCGGCCTCGATCTCGCCCAGTTCGATGCGGTGGCCCCGGATCTTGACCTGGAAGTCGATGCGCCCGCAGTACTCCACGACGCCGTCCGCCCGGCGGCGCCCCAGGTCACCGGTGCGGTACATACGGGCGCCGGCCGGGCCGAACACGTCGGCCACGAACCGCTCAGCGGTCAGCCCCGGACGGCTCAGGTAGCCGCGGGCGACGCCGTCACCCGCGATGTACAGCTCGCCGACCACCCCGGTCGCCGCCGGCCGCAGGAAGGGATCGAGCAGGTACACCCGGGTGTTGTCGGCGGGCGTACCGATGGAGGGCCGGGCGGAACCGTCGCCGTGGCAGAGCATCGCGTCGACGGTGCACTCGGCGGGACCGTACAGGTTGTACACCGACAGGCCAGGTACGGCTCGCAACTCCTGCCACAGGTCGTCGCCGACCTCCTCGCCGCCGAGGGCGAGGGTGGAGATCCGGTGCCGCTGCCCCTCCGCCTCGAACATGCCCGCCGCCAGCATCTGCCGGGCGACGGACGGCGTCGTGTCCAGGACATCGATCGCCGCGCCCATCGCGTGGTCGACGAGGGCCAGCGAGTCCTTGCGGACGGTGTCGTCGACGATGTGCAGTTCGTGTCCGGCGACCATCCACAGCAACTGGCTCCAGGAGGCGTCGAAGCCGAGCGAGTTGGTGAGCGCGGCGCGCAGTGGACGGCCGCCCGCCTTCGCCCGCTCCGGTTCGAAGAAGTTCGCCCGGTGGCTGTGGAACATGTTGACCAGGTTGCGGTGCTCGACGGCCACGCCCTTGGGACGGCCGGTCGATCCCGAGGTGTAGACGGCGTACGCCAGGTCGGCGGGCCGCAGCGCGCCGAGGCGGTCGCCGTCGCCGAGGTCCGTCGCGTCATCGGGCCGTACGCTCTCGTCGACCCGGAGCGCCGGCACCCCCTCGGGCACGGCGGACGCGGTGGCGGCGGCGGTCAGGAGGAGCGCCGGTCCGGCCTCCTCGCAGATCGCCGCGATCCGCTCCGCGGGATGCTCGGCGTCGATGGGCAGGTACGCGGAGCCCGACTTGAGGACGGCCAGGATCGCCGTCACCGCTTCGGTCGTACGGGGCAGGGCGACGCCGACGAGCCGGCCCGGGCCGGCGCCGTGGGCGACGAGCAGCCGGGCGAGCCGGTTGGCGTCGGCGTTGAGCCGTTCGAAGGTCAGGGCGGTGACGCCGTCGACGACGGCGCACGCGTCCGGGGTCGCGCGGACCTGCGCCTCGAACAGCTCGGGCAGGATCCGGGCCGCGTGGGCGACGCTCCGGCCGCTCGACGCCTCCAGGATCTCCCGCGACTCGGCGGCCGAGCGCGACGGCAGCCGTCCCGCCGGCAGCTCGGGCCGGGCGGTGATGTCCCGCAGCAGGGCGCACAGGCGCGACAGGATGTCGGCGGCCGCCTCCCCGGTCCAGACGTCCTCGCGGTAGTTGAGTTCGAAGCGGAGCCGGTCGCCGGGGTGGACGGCCAGGCTCAGCGGGTAGTGGGTGCCTTCGAGGGTGTCCTCGACGATGTCCCGCAGCATGGCGACGGAGAGGCCCGGGACCACGGAGGTGCGGACGGCCTGCTCGACGGGGACGTTCTCGAAGGCGACCGTCGTGTCGAAGAGTTCGGTGACGCCGACGGCGCGGTGGATGTCGGCGAGGCCGAGGTACTCGTACCCCATCACGGCCGTCTGCTCGTGCTGGATCCGGGAGAGCAGGTCCGCCACCGGCTCGGCGGGGTCGATCCGTACCCGGGACGGGACGGTGTTCATCATCAGGCCCACCATGCGGTCGGCGGCCGGGAGCTCCGGCGGGCGTCCGGCGACGGTGTTGCCGTAGACCACGTCCTGGCGTCCGGTCAGTACGGTCAGCAGCAGGGCCCAGCCGCCCTGCACCACGGTGTTGGTGGTGAGCCCGCGCGCGCGGGCGGCGGCGATGAGCTGCGCCGTCTCGGTCTCGGAGAGGTGCGCGACCACGCGCTGCTGGCCGCGGTGGGCGGAGCCGGTGGCCGCTCCGTTCGCCACCAGCGTCGGGCCGTCGACACCGGAAAGGGCGGCCTGCCAGGCCTGCTCGGCCTCGCCGTGGTCCTGCTCCGAGAGCCAGCCGAGGTAGTCCCGGAAGGGCGCGGCCGGTTCCAGCCCGTCCGCCTTCCCGCCGTCGCGGTAGATCCGGAACAGGTCGCCGAGGATCAGCGGGAGCGACCAGCCGTCCATCAGGATGTGGTGGTTGGTGATCACCAGGACGTGCCGGTCGGGTGCGAGCCGCACCAGCGTGAACCGCATCAGCGGCGGCTTGGTCATGCCGAAGCGCCGGGCGCGGTCCTCGGTCAGCAGCCGGGCGAGCCGCAGCCGGCCTTCCTCCGCGGCGAAGCCGGAGAGGTCGATCTCCTCCCACGGCGCTTCGACCTCCCGGGCGACGGCCTGGACGGCCTCGCCGGAGCGGCGCTGCAGGAACCCTGCGCGCAGGCTTCCGTGGCGGGCGAGCAGAGCCCCGCAGGAGGCGCGCAGCGCTTCGGCGTCGAGGGCCCCGACCAGCTCCAGGGGCGTCTGCACGTTGTAGAAGTCGACGTGCTCGCCCTCGGTGTTCCCCTCTTCGAAGAGGGCGTGGAAGAGCATGCCCTGCTGCAGCGGCGTGAGCGGCAGCACCGCTTCCAAGGATGTCTGTCTCACAGTGATGTCTCCCACTGGGCTTCGAGCTCGTCGAGCTCGTCCGCGTCGATCCGTACGAGGCTCTCCGTACGGGGCGCCGCGGCTTCGGGGTCGGGGTCCTGCGCTGTCCGGGCGATCTCGGCGAGCCGCGCGATGGTCTTGTGGACGAAGATCTCCTTGACGGTGAGGACCAGGCCGGCCTGGCGGGCCCCGGCCGCCAGCTGCACCGAGACGATCGAGTCGCCGCCGAGGTCGAAGAAGCTGTCGTCGACGCCGATGCGCGGCCTGCCGAGGACCGCGGCGAACACCTCGTGGAGCAGGCGTTCGCGCTCCGAGGACGGAGCCCGGTACACGGCCGCTGCCTCGAACCGCGGGGCCGGCAGCGCACGCCGGTCCACCTTGCCGTTCGCGGTGAGCGCGAAGTCGTCGACCACCATCACGACGGCGGGGACCATGTACTCCGGCAGGCGTCGCGCGACGAACCCGCGCCACGCGACCGGGTCCGGCCCGCCGGCCGGGGACTCGCCGATGGCGTCGGTGTCCGGCGCGGGGACGACGTACGCGACGAGCTGCCGGAAGCCGGGACGGTCCTCACGGACGATCACGACGACCCTGCCGACGCCCGGCGCCCGCGCGAGGACGTCCTCGACCTCGCCCAGCTCGATCCGGAAGCCCCGCACCTTGACCTGGCCGTCGGCGCGGCCCAGGTAGGCCAGAGCGCCGTCCGCCGTCCATCGGGCCACGTCGCCCGTCCGGTACATCCGCGCACCGGGCGCGCCGAAGGGGTCGGCGACGAACCGCTCGGCGGTGGTCCCGGGGCGGCCGAGGTAACCGCGGGCGAGTCCGTCGCCGCTCAGGTACAACTCGCCCGCGACGCCCGGGGGCACCGGCCGCAGCGCGTCGTCGAGCAGCCGGACGCGGGTACCGAGGACCGGGCGGCCCATGGGCGGCACGATCCGCCCGGACAGCGGCTCGCTCATGGTGGCGATGACCGTCGACTCGCTGGGCCCGTACGCGTTGACCATGCGCCGGCCCGGAGACCAGCGCGCGACCAGGTCCGGCGAGCAGGCCTCGGCGCCGACGACCAGGGTGACGCCCTCGGGCAGTCCGTCCGGGGGCATGACGGCCAGCGCGGAGGGAGCGAGCAGCAGGCAGTTGACCCCCGTCTCCTCGACGAGGTCCGCCAGTTCGCGGCCGGGGGCCAGCCGCTCGGCCGGGGCGACGACGGCGCAGGCGCCGGTGAGCAGCGCGGTGCACAGCTCCCAGACCGACGCGTCGAAGCTGGGCGACGCGAACTGCAGCAGACGGGTATCGGGCGTCACCGCGAGGGCGGCGGTCTGCTGGCGCACGAGAGCGGCCAGGCCCGTGTGCGGGACGACCACGCCCTTGGGGCGGCCGGTCGAGCCGGAGGTGTAGATGACGTAGGCCGGGTGTCCGGGCAGCAGGGGTGCCGGGCGGTCGCCGTCCCCGAGGTCGGTGGCGGGCAGCCCGGCCGCCGCGGAGGCGGTGGGGCCGTCCGCGTCGTCGAGGTACAGCCGCGGCACGCCCGGGGCGAGCGTCCCGTCGTCGGCCGCGCGCGTCGTCAGCAGGAGCAGGGGGGCGGTGTCGTCGAGCATGCCGGTGACCCGGGCCCGCGGGTAGTCCAGGTCGACCGGCAGGTAGGCGGCGCCCGACTTCAGCACGGCGAGTACGGCCGTCAGCGCGGCGACGCCGCGCGGCAGGGCGACGGCCACCAGGCGCTCGGGCTGCGCGCCCCGCTCGATCAGCGCCCTGGCCAGGCGGTTGGCGTGGGCGTTGAGCTCCGCGTAGTCGACGCTGCCGGCGGGGGAGAGCACGGCGGCAGCGTGCGGTGTCCGGCGGACCTGCGCCTCGAAGAGTTCGGGGAAGGTCTGGGGCGCGATCGTCGGAGGAATCGTTTCTGCGGTCCGGGCGCCCGCGGCGAGCACCCGGCCGCGTTCGGCGGCCGTCGTGACGTCCACCCGGGCGAGCGGGAGGTCCGGCGGCGCGGCCAGGAACCGGCCGAGGAAGTCGATGAACCGGCCCTGGTGCTCGGCGAGGTCCCCGGCGGTGTAGCGGTCGGGGTTGGCCTCGAACTCGATCCGCAGGTCGTGACCGTCCGGACCGGGATGGCAGGTGATGTTGAGGTCGCAGACCTGTCCGCCCGACAGCGCGGTCAGGACCGCTTCGCGCCCCGCGAACGGGGTCTCGGAGCCCGACGGCATGATGTTGACGAGCACGCCGAAGAGCTGCTCGTTCGAGCCGAGGAGCCGCAGGTCGCGCCGGAGTTCGTCGTACGGGTGGCGCTGGTGCGTGAGGAGTTCGCCGAGCCGCCGCGCGACGTGCCGGACCAGCTCGGTGCGGCTCAGCGCGGGATCGACGGTCAGCCGCAGCGGCAGCGTGTTGGAGAGCATGCCGGGCACGTTGTGGGAGTTCGCGCCGAGCCGCGCGGTGACCGGGACACCGATGGTCAGGTCGCGGGCCCCGGTCATGCCGTGCAGGTACGCGGCGACCGCCGCCAGCATCGCCACCGTCCACGGGCTACGGGCGGCCCGTCCGGCGGTGTGCAGCGCGCGCAGCTCGGTCCGCGCCAGCGCCGTGGTCGCGGACAGGGCGATCCCCGCGGCGCTCGTCGGCACTCCCGGCGCCAGGCTGACGGTCTCCGGCCGGTCGGCGAAGACGCGGGTCCAGTACTCGGTGTCCGCGGCGTGCTCCGCCGAGTCGCGGTAGGCCGCCTCGTCCGCCAGCAGCGCCTGGAGCCGACCCAGCGGCTCGCCCGCGGGCTCGGTCCCCGCCGAGAGCGCCTCGTAGACGGCGGCGATCCTGCGCGAGTGCAGCATCGAGCCGTAGCCGTCGGACAGGATGTGGTGGCTGCGCTGGTACCAGAGGTAGTGGTCGGCCCCGACGCGCATGAGGACGTGCGCGGACAGCGCGTCGTCGAGCAGGTCCAGGGCGGTGGCGCGGTCGCGGTCCATCAGCGCGCGGGCCGTGGCGAAGGGTTCCGGCTCCGCGCTGAGGTCGAGCTCCCGCCACGTCGAGCAGCCCGGCGCGACCGGCCGCTGGTACGGCCCGTCCGGCCGCTCGACCAGCTCGACGTCGAAGGTCCCGCTCTCGCCCTCCGCCCGGCGGATCGCGCGCCGGAGCAGCCCGCCGTCCACCGGACCCCGGATCTCCATGACGACCACGGTGTTGTAGGCGGGGTTGTCGGGGTCGAGCCGCTGGGCGAAGAACACTCCTCGCTGGGCAGCCGTCAGCGGAAGCAGACCGTTCTCGGCGTCGCGTGAAGTCATCGGGTGGGTAACCGCTCTCTCGTGCACTCCGGCGGGTCAGCAGCTCGGATCTCGCGACGAATGCTGCATCGCCCGCGCGGCCGCCCGCCAGGCAACCGACCGGCAATCGGGGTGCTGGTCGAAATGCCGCCCGGCCCGGCGGGAGTTACCGGCCGCTTGCCTGGTGGCCGCCCGGAGCGCGTGGCGATGATGCGCAGCATCCGGGCACGACACCGCACCCCCGTGCGTACCGGACGTGCCGTGAACTCCTGGAGAGGACAAGTACGTTGGGAATCCCGGACCGGGGTCTGCTCGCGTGGCTGGACGAGGCGTCCACCGAGCGCGGCCTGTACTACGCCAACCGCGGGGACGACTGGGACTTCTGGTCCTACCGCGACCTGGGCGAACTGGTGCTGAGGACGGCCGCCGCGCTGCGGGCGAAGGGCGTCCGCGAGGGCGATGTGGTGGGCCTGGTGCTGCGTTCCAGCCCGGGCTTCGTCGCCGGGTTCTTCGGCGCGCTGGCCGCCGGCGCGACTCCGTGCTCGATCGCCCCGCCGTTCGCCTTCCAGCGGGCCGACGAGTACGAGCAGCACGCGGGCCATCTCTTCGAGACCGCCCGGCCCCGGTACACCATCTGTGACGACGAGTCGCTGGAGCGGATCCGCAAGGTCACCGCCGGGGCGGGGCTGACCGAGCCGGAGGTCTTCGAGGAACTCGTCGCGGGCGTCGCACCGCTGGAGCGGCCACTGCCGCTGCCGGAGATCGCTCTCCTGCAGTTCACCTCGGGGTCGAGCGGCTTCTCGCGCGGCGTGCGGATCTCCGCCGACGCCCTGCGGGCCAACCTCACCGGCATGCGCCGCTGGATCGGCTGGACCCCGGAGCACCCCGGCATCAGCTGGCTGCCGGTGCACCACGACATGGGCCTCGTCGGCTTCCTGCTGAACGCGGTCGTCACCGGCTGCGACGGCTGGATGATGCAGCCCGACGACTTCATCCGTTCGCCGCTGCGGTACCTGCGCTGCGTCAGCGAGAACGGCGCCGCCATGACGGGCATGCCCAACTTCGGGCTGGCGTACATCCTGCGCCGGGTCAAGCCGGCCCAGCTGGAGGGGCTGCGCTTTGACTCGATGCGGGCCGTGATCATCGGCGCGGAACGGGTCGACCCGCAGGTCCTGGAGGAGTTCCACGCGCTGCTGGGGCCGCACGGCCTCGACCGCGGCGCCCTGCTGCCCGCGTACGGCGGGGCGGAGGCGACCCTCGCGGTGACCGGCCTGCGTCCCGGCGAAGGCTGGACGACGCAGGTGCCCGACGACGGGGACGCCGCGTCCCTCGCCGGAACGGCGGTGGTCGGCTGCGGCCGTCCCCTGGAGGGCCGGACGGTGACGATCGTGTCGCAGGACGGCGAGGAGCTGCCGGACGGCCAGGTCGGCGAGATCGTCGTCACCGGGGTGTCGATCGCGAACGGGTACGTCGGCGACGCCGGCTCCGCCTCCGGCACCAGCCTCGCGGAGAAGGGGCTCGAATCCGGTGACGCGGGATTCGTGCGCGACGGGCAGCTGTTCGTGATCGGCCGGCTCGGCGACGGGCTCAAGGTGAACGGGAAGATGGTCTTCGCCGAGAGCCTGGAGACCCTGCTGCACCAGCGGGGCATCCCCGAGCGCCGCGTCGCCGTCCTGCTCGGCGTCCGTGACGGCGCGCCGACGGGCGTGGCCGTGTTCGGCGGCGTACAGCCGGGCTGGCGGGAGAGCGCCCACGAGGTCCTGGCCGAGTGGCTCGGCGAGGCACGCCTGGAGGCCGTCGAGCTGCCCCGGGGCGGCATCGCGGTCACCTCCAGCGGCAAGCCCCGCCGCCGGGTGATCTGGAAGGCGCTGTGCGCGGGGGAGTACTCCGGGACCACGGAGCCGCTGACCGCGCGGTGACGCGGCGGGGTGACGCCGCCGACCCGGTCGGCGGCGTCACCCTTACCGTCGCACTGTGCTGTCTCACTGGCATTAGTGTGCGGCGCACAGTATGGTGTCTCTCGTGTCCGTAGAAGAACTGACTCTCGCTCAGTCCCAGGAACTCCGCCGCGGGACCGTCGTGTTGGCCTGCCTGGCGCTGCTCAGGGAGCCGCAGTACGGGTATGCGCTCCTCGAGACGCTCAACGGCGCCGGGGTCACCGTCGACGGCAACACCCTCTACCCCCTGTTGCGCCGGCTGGAGAAACAAGGCCTGCTCACCAGCGAATGGAACACCGACGAGTCCCGGCCACGGAAGTTCTACCGGGTGAGCCCCGACGGCTCCCTGGTGTTCACCGGCCTGGTCCGAGAGTGGCGGGACCTCGTCACCTCGATCTCACGACTGACCAAGGAGAATGGATGAGCACCACCACGCTCACCGAGCGCTATGTGCACGAGGTGGTCCGGCGCCTCCCGGCGGACCAGCGCGACGACATCGCCGAGGAGCTCCGCGCCACGATCGCCGACACCATCGAAGCGCGTGACCCGGCCGCCCTCCAGGCGGCGGAGCGCGAGGTGCTCAGCGAGATGGGCGACCCCATCCGGTACGCCGCCCGCTACACGGACCGCCCGCTCGCCCTGATCGGGCCCGACCTCTACCCGATGTACGTCCGCCTGCTGGTCGTCCTGCTGACCTCCGTGCTGCCGGTGATCACCATCGTCTTCGCGCTGATGGAACTCGCCGACACGCACGACGCCGCCGCGGCCGTCGGCGCCGGCATCAGCACGGTGCTCACGGTCGGCGCCCAGCTGATCGCCGTGCTCACCCTGGCGTTCGCGGTGGCCGAGCGGGTCCGCAACCGCGACGGCGCACTGGCCCGTACCGCCACCTGGACCCTCGACGACCTGCCCGAGGTACGGCAGCCGGACAAGGGCGGCGTCGCGGCCTACGCCGCGGTGGCGTGGGACGCGCTGCTGATCGCACTGATCGGGTGGCAGCACTTCGCGCGGCCCTACCGCACCGGCGGCGGCGAGGAGATCGAGGTGCTCGACCCGGCCCTGTGGTCGGGCTGGATCTGGCCCGTCCTCGTCGGTCTCGCCGGAATGCTGGCGGTCGCGCTGGCCCGCGTGGCCGCGCGCGGCTGGACCGTTCCACTGGCCGGCCTGAACGCCGTCACCCAGGCGGTGTTCGCGCTGCCGCTGGCCTGGATCCTGCACCGCCAGATGTTCCTCAACCCGCGGTTCCTCGCCGACGCCAGCTCGAACGGGCTGACGCAGGAGGTCTACACGGGCGCGGCGGTCATCGTGCTCCTCGTCGGCGCGAGCGCCGCCGTCAAGAGCTTCCGCGCGGCGCGGCGGTGACGGCGGCCCCCCGACGTGACGGTGCCCGAGCGGACGCGGTGTGAACGCGTCCGACTCGGGCACCGTGGCTTCCGGCCGGGTTCGAACGGGCCGGCCTCAGCGGATCCGCATGGCCTCCGGCCGCACCAGGTTCTCCGCGAGCAGCAGGTCCTTGACGCGGTCCGAGAGCATGTCCAGCTGTCGGAGCACGTGGATGACCTGCTGGAACAGCATCTGCCGGTAAGTGGCCATCATCGGGTTGGTCCGGGCGAAGTGCAGGCCCTTGTTCACGTCGAGTTCCATCCGCTCCCACACCTCACGGAGCATGAACCGGCGCGACATCAGCTGGATCGCCTCCAGCAGGAAGTCCTCGCGCTCGCGCAGTTCGGCCGAGGTGACCTGCTGGTACATGCCGGTCAGCGCGGTGACCCCGAAGGCGATGTGCCGGGCCTCGTCCTGCGCGACCAGCTTGGTGATCTGCCGGATCACGGGATCGCCGAAACCGCTGCTCGCGAGCCGCAGCGCGGTGATGGCCAGGCCCTCGACGACCACCTGCATGCCGAGGTAGACGATGTCCCAGCGGGACTCCGACAGCAGGTCGTACAGCAGCGTCTTGAGTCCGGGGTTGATCGGGTACACGGACTGCAGCTTCTCGTCGACGTACCGCGCGAAGGCCTCGACGTGCCGCGCCTCGTCGGCGACCTGTGAGGCGGCGTAGGTCTTGGCGTCCAGGTCAGGCACGGTCTCGACGAGGCGCGCCGTGGTCACCAGCGCACCCTGCTCGCCGTGCAGGAACTGGCTGCACATCCACGCCTGGTACTCCCAGCGGAACTGGGTGAGCAGTTCGCGCGGTACGGGGCTGCCGTCACCGACCACGAAGGAGGCGAGCCTGGAACCGTTCTCCTCGGACAGCTCGGCGCCGAAGTGGACGTCGTGGTCCCAGTCGATGTCGGTGGTGGCGTTCCACTGGTTGACCTTGTTCTTCTCGTAGAGGCTCCACACACGGGTGTCGCGGTTCCCGTAGTTCCAGTTCAGGCAGGCCTGGAACATCGCATCGACCTCCATGAGGTCGGTCTTGACGGAATCCAGGGTGAAGAGCGTCGTGTCGGACGCCTCGTCGGGAACTGTGGTCATGGGATTGAGATCCACCCCTCGGCGCGGAACAGAATGATTGACCGTCAGTCTTTGCGCCGCGCGGAGCGCCTCTCCAGGCACCGGCGGGGCAATTTGGCGGCAGACCGGTTGCCGGTGCCCGTGCCTGGCCCCGACGTCACCTCCGCCCCACGATGAGGGGAACGGGCAGTAGCCGGCCCCGACGACACCTCCAGCCCCCAGGGCACCTCCAGCCCCCGAAGCACCGGCCGACGGAAGGAGCGGGATGCGCACCCATGCCGCCGCCCCCCTCACCCGCCCCGCTCACGACTCTCCGTGGATCGTCGGCCGGGTGATCCCGCCGCAACCACGGCTGCGGCTGATCTGCCTGCCCCAGGCGGGCGGCAGCGCCGGCTCGTTCGCACCCTGGCGCCTCGTACCGCCACCCGGCGTGGAGCTCGCGACCGTGGAGCTGCCCGGCCGGGGCGTGCGCAGCGCGGAGGACCTGCCGGACACCCTCGAAGAGCTGGCCGACGCCGTGATCGACGGCATCTCGGACGAGTTCGACGAGCCGTACGCGCTCTTCGGGCACAGCTTCGGCGCGCTCCTCGGCTACGAGATCGCCGTACGCGTCGCCAGGCGCGGTCTGACCCCGCCCCGCGCACTGTTCGTGTCCGCCTCGCGGGCGCCGCACACCCCCGTGCGCAAGCGGATCTCGGACCTGGACGACAGCGGCCTGCTCGCCTGGCTGGACGGCTTCGGCGGCTTCCCGCCCGACCTCGCCCGATACCCGGCGTACTTGCGGTACGCGCTGCGTACCGTCCGGCGCGACCTCGCGCTCACCGAGACCTACCTGGCCGCAGGACCGGAACCGGTCACCTGCCCGCTGCACGTCCTCGGCGGCGCCGAGGACCCGCTCGTGAGCGGGGCGCAGCTGGAGCGCTGGCGCGACTGCGCCGCGGCCGACTTCACCGTCCGGCTACTGCCGGGCGGCCACGACTACCTCTTCACCGGTGCCGCCGCAGCGCTGGGCGCCCTCGTCGCGACCCTGCCCTGACCGGCACCGGGCACCGGCCGAAGGGCCGGGTCCAGGCAGGGAAGCTGCCGGTCCAGTGCCTGTCCGGCTCCCCGGCCGTGGGGGAGCATCACCACATCGGCCGAGTCTGCCACGCCCCCCATTTCGCAGCCCGCCACCCACCACAGTCCACGCCGACCGCTTACGGGGAATCCCTCTCAGTGAACGAAGTGAAAGAGTCACCCATCGAGTCGGCGCTGCCCCTCACTCCGCTCCAGGAGGGCATGCTCTTCCACGCGTTGTACGACTCCGAGGACGTGGACGTCTACAACATCCAGGCCGACTTCGAGCTGCGCGGCGAGGTGTCGGCGCAGCGGCTGAGGGCAGCCTGCGAAGCCACGCTCGCGCGTCACGCCATCCTGCGCACCGGCTTTCGGCTGCGCGGGAACGGGCAGCCGGTCCAACTGGTCCGCCGCGGGGTGGAGACGCCCTGGACGGAGCTCGACCTGTCCGAGGAGTCCGAGTCGGCGGGCCGGGAACGGCTGATGGCCTTCCTGGAGGAGGAGCGGCTGCGCCGCTTCGACATGACGGCGCCGCCCCTGATGCGGTTCGCGCTGATCCGGCTGGCGCCGGGGCGGCACGCCTTCATCCTGACGTACCACCACATCCTGCTGGACGGCTGGTCGCTGCCGCTGGTGCTGCGGGACCTGCTCGCGCTGTACGCGGGCGCCGGCGAGGGAGACGCGGGGCTCGATCCCGTCACGCCCTTCTCCGACTTCCTGCGCTGGCTCGCCCGGCAGGACCGCCCGGCGGCGGAACAGGCGTGGCGCGGCGCCCTCCAGGGCCTGGAGGAGCCGACGCTCGTCGCCCCCGGCGTACCCGCGGCGGGCGCGGGCGCGATGCCCGGGCTGACCTTCGTGACGCTCCCCGAGGACACCACCGACGCGCTGACCGCGAGCGCCCGGCGGCACGGCCTCACCCTCAACACGGTGGTGCAGGGCCTCTGGTCGCTGGTGCTCTGCCTGCTGACCGGGCGGGACGACGTGGTCTTCGGCCAGACCGTGCACGGCCGCCCGACGCGGCTGCCCGGCGCCGATTCCATGGTGGGGCTGCTCATGAACGCGGTCCCGGTCCGGGTACGGATCGACCCCGCGGAGTCGATGGCCGCCCTCTTCCTCCGGATCCAGGACGAGCAGTACGGGCTCGACCCGCACCACTACCTCGGGCTCGCCGAGGTGCAGCGGCTGGCCGGACTCGGCCCGCTCTTCGACACCTCGACCGGCTTCGGCAACGCGCCCTTCGACTGGGCCTCCGTACAGGAGATCGTCCCCGGCCTGCGCGTGGCCATGCTGGAGGGGGACACGGAGGCGACCGGACAGCAGGAGATCACCGGGTCCACCCACTACCCGCTGAGCGTCTTCGCCGTCCCCGGCCCCCGCCTGCGGCTCGAACTCAACTACCGCACCGACCTGTTCGACGCCGACCGCATGGAGCTGATCGGCTCCCGGCTGCGGCTGCTGATCGACACCTTCCTCACCGACCCCACCACCCCCGTCGCGGCGATCCCGCTGTTGACCCCCGCGGAGCGGGACCGCGTGCTGGGCGACTGGGGCCGCCACCCCGGTACGCGGGCGCCCCGGTCTCCCGGCCGCACCCCGGCGACACTCCCGCAGCGGTTCGAGGAGCAGGCGCGCGCCACCCCGGCGGCGCCGGCCGTGGCCGACACGGAACGCACCCTCGACTACCGCGAGCTCGACGAGGCGTCCAACCGGCTCGCCCGGCTCCTGCGGGAGCGCGGAGTGCGGCCCGGTGACCTGGTCGCCGTGGCGCTGCCGCGCTCCACCGACCTGATCGTGGCCCTGCTCGCCGCCCTGAAGGCGGGGGCCGGGTACGTGCCGATCGACCTCGGATACCCCGAGGAGCGGATCTCGTTCATGCTGGACGACGCCGCTCCGTCGGTCGTCGTCTGCGCCGACGCCGCCCATCCGGCGCTCGCCGGGCACCCGTCCGTGGTCCCGGTCCGCGACCCCGCCGTACGGGCCGAACTGGCGCTGCTCGCGGGGCACCGGATGGACGACGCCGAGCGCGGCGCGCCGGTCAGGCTCGCGGACACGGCCTACGTCATCTACACCTCGGGCTCGACCGGCCGCCCCAAGGGCGTCGCGGTGGAGCACCGCACCGTCGACGGCTACCTCGCCTTCGCCCGTACGGCCTACCCCGGCCTCGCCGAACAGGCGCTGGTGCACTCGCCCCCCTCCTTCGACCTCACCGTCACCGGCATCTTCGGGCCGCTGCTCGCGGGAGGTCTCGTACGCGTCGTCGACCTGGACGACTTCGACGCCCCCCTCGGATCCGCGGGCCGGGCGCCCGCCTTCGTGAAGGCCACACCGAGCCACCTGCCGGTCCTGGTCGCCTCCCAGGAGTGGTACTCGCCGACCGGCGAACTCGTCCTCGGCGGCGAGCAGTTGACCGGCGAAGCGCTGACCGGATGGCGCGCCGGCCACCCGGGGGTGACGGTCGTCAACGAGTACGGCCCCACGGAGGCGACCGTGGGCTGCATGGAGTACCGCCTGGAGCCCGGCGACCCGCTGCCGCGGGGAGCGGTGCCGATCGGCCGGCCCGTCCCTGACGCCCGCGTGTACGTCCTGGACGCCTTCCTGCGCCCGGTCCCGGCGGGCATCCCCGGCGAGCTGTACATCGGCGGTGACGTACTCGCCCGCGGCTACGTCAACCGGCCGGGGCTCTCCGCGTCCCGCTTCGTCGCCGACCCCTTCGGCGCGCCCGGCACCCGGATGTACCGCACCGGCGACATCGCCTGGTGGCGGCCCGACGGCGTCATGGTCTACGGCGGCCGGTCCGACGACCAGGTCAAGGTGCGCGGCTTCCGGATCGAGCTGGGCGAGGTCGAGGCCGCGGTCGCGGCCGATCCCGCCGTCGCCCAGGCCTCGGTCGTGGTCCGGGAGGACCGGCTCGGGGCGCCCCGGCTGGTGGCGTACGTGGTCGCCCCGGCCGACGGGCACGCCGAACCGGGCACGCTCGCGGAGCGGATCGCGGCGCGGCTGCCCGCGTACATGGTCCCGAGCGCCTTCGTCACGCTGCCCGCCCTGCCCCTGACGCCCAACGGGAAGGTCGACCGCGCGGCGCTGCCCGAACCGGGCGCGGAAGAGGAGGCGGGCCCGGCGGCGACGCCGGGCCCGCAGCGCCCGCAGGCGCAGGGCCCCCGGCCGTCCGACACCGCCGAGGCGACGCTCGTCGGGCTGTTCGCTCAGGTGCTGGGTGTGGAGGGGGTGGAGGCGGGGTCGGACTTCTTCGTTCTGGGTGGTGATTCGATCACCGCGATCCAGCTGGTCGCCCGTGCTCGCAAGGCGGGGCTGCGGCTGACGCCCAAGCACGTCTTCACCCACCGCACCCCGGCCGCCCTCGCCGCGTTCCTGTCACAGGGCAGCGCGCCGGACAACCGGCGGGACGGCGGGCAGGGCGGCACGGCGGACACCGCCACCGAGCGGCCCGCCGCGGCGCCCGACGGCACGGAGGCGACGCTCGTCGGGCTGTTCGCTCAGGTGCTGGGTGTGGAGGGGGTGGAGGCGGGGTCGGACTTCTTCGTTCTGGGTGGTGATTCGATCACCGCGATCCAGCTGGTCGCCCGTGCTCGCAAGGCGGGGCTGCGGCTGACCCCCAAGCACGTCTTCACCCACCGCACCCCCGCCGCCCTCGCCGCCTTCCTGCGCCGGCGCGGCGAAGGGGACACGGCGGGCGGCTCCCGCACCGCGGACGAGGCGCCCACCGCGAGCGCCGCCACGCCGATCATGCACTGGCTGCGCGAGCTCGGCGGAACGGCCGACGCCTACCACCAGTCGACGCTGCTGCGCGTGCCGTCCGGGCTCGGAACCGAGGCGCTGACCCTCGCCGTACGGGCCGTCGTAGAACGCCACGAGGCACTGAACGGACGCCTGCGGGCGGACGGGTCCCTCGCCCTGGAGCCCTTGGAACCCTTGGAGCCCCTGAAGCCTCTGGAGTCCCCGCGGCCGGCCGACCCGGCGGGAGAGCGGGACCGGGTGCGCCGTGTCGACGTCTCGGGCCTCGCCCCCGACGCCCTGCACGCGCGGATCGCCGCCTGCGCCCGGGAGGACGCCGGCGCGCTCGCCCCCCGGGACGGCGCCATGCTGAGGGTCACCTGGTTCGACGCCGGCGAGGGCGGGCAGGGCCGGTTGCTCGTCACCGTCCACCACCTGGCCGTCGACGCGGTGTCCTGGCACATCCTGCTGACCGACCTGTACACCGCCTGGGAGAGCGCGGTGGCGGGCGCCGCCCCCCGGCTGGAACCGGTACCGCTCCCGCTGCGCGAGTGGAGCCGTACGCTGCGCGCGGCGGCGAAGGCCCCCGCCGCGCTCGGCGAGCTCCCCTTCTGGCGCAGGACCCTCGGCGCCGGCGGCGGCGCGCTCACCGACGCCGCGCTCTCGCCGTCCCGCGACGTCTACGCGACGGCCGGCGAACTCAGCCTCACCCTCCCCGAGGACCTGACCGCGCCGCTGCTCACGACGGTCCCGGCAGCCTTCGGCACCCGCACGAACGAGGTCCTGCTCACCGGCCTGGCCCTGGCCGTCGCCGCCTGGCGGCGCGGCCGCCGGGAACCGGCCGACAACACCGCGGTCCTCGTCGACGTCGAGGGACACGGCCGCGAGGAGATCGCCGAGGACATCGACCTGTCGGCGACCGTCGGCTGGCTCACCTCGCTGTACCCCGTACGGATCGACGCCGGGACCGGCGACTGGACGCCCGTCGGCGACCCGGCCGACGCGCGTCTCGGCGAGGCCGTGCGCCGGATCACGGCGCAGCTCGCCGCGGTCCCCCGACGCGGGATCGGCTTCGGCCTGCTGCGCCACCTCAACCCCGACACGGCCGCCGAACTGGCGGCGCACCCGGCCCCGCAGATCGGGTTCAACTACCTCGGTCGGCAGGGCGGCGCGGGCCAGGACGACTGGGACCTGGCGCCCGAGTCGGACGCGCTGCCCGTCGGAGCCGATCCCCGGATGCCGATGGCGCACGTGATCGAGCTGAACGCGGCGGTCACCGACAGCCCGTCGGGCCCCCGGTTGGTCGCCCACTGGCTGTGGGCCCGCCTGGTCCTGCCCGAGGCGGACCTGAACGAGCTGGCCCGGCTCTGGTTCGCGGCGCTGCGCGCACTGGTGGCGTACGGGACGGATCCCGAGCGGACCACGCGTCGTCCCGCTTCCGCACTCCCGCAGGGCGCGGGGGACGTGGACCAGGAGGAACTGGCCCGGTTCAGCTCGCGCACGGGCATGACCCTCGCCCAGGTACTGCCGATGACGCCGATGCAGGAGGGGCTGCTCTTCCACGCCCGGTACGACAGCCGGGACCTGGACGTCTACCACGTGCAGATCTCCCTGGACGTCCAGGGCGAGCTCGACGTCGAGCGGTTCCGGGCAGCGTGCGACGCCGTGCTGCGCCGCCACCCGATGCTGCGCGCGGGCTTCCTCCAGCTCCGGTCGGGAGAGCCGGTCCAGGTCATCCCCGACCCGGTCCCGATGCCCTGGCACACCCACGACCTGACCGGCCTCGACCCGCAGGCCCAGGCGGAGCGGCTGGACGCGCTGCTCGACGCCGACCGGCGGCGGCGGTTCGACCCCGCCCTGCCACCCCTGATGCGCTGCACGCGGATCGCCCTGGCCGAGGACCGCAACCAGCTCGTGCTGAGCATGCACCACCTGCTCGTGGACGGCTGGACCAGCTCGCTGGTCCTGCGCGACCTGCTCGCGCTGTACGACCACGCCGGCGACGAGAGCGTCCTGCCCGAGCCCGTCCACTACCCCGACTACCTGCGGTGGCTGGCCGAGCAGGACCTCGACGAGGCGCGCGCGGCCTGGATGGAGGAGCTGGCGGGCCTGAAGGAGCCCACGCTGGTCACTCCGGACGAGGACACCGCACGGGTGCGCGCGCTCCCGGAGCGCATCGCCGTCGAGCTGTCCGAGGCGGGGACCACCGCGCTGTACGAGATGTCGCGCCGCCACGGAGTCACCCTCAACACGCTGGTCCGGCTGGCGTGGGCCCTGTGCCTGCACCGTCGGACCGGGCAGCGGGACATCGTCTTCGGTGCCACGGTCTCGGGACGGCCGGCCGAACTCCCGGGCGTCGAGGAAATGGTCGGCCTGTTCATCAACACCGTGCCCGTACGGGTGCGGCTGGACCCGGCCGAGCCGGTGGGCGACCTCCTCGACCGCCTCCAGCAGAAGCACGCCGAGCTCATCCCCTACCACCACCTGGCCCTGACCGACATCCAGCGGGTCGCGGGCCTGGGGACGCTGTTCGACAGCTGCGTCGTCTTCGAGAACTATCCGAACGCCGACAGCATGCCGAGCGGCCCGGACGACGACCTGCGGCTGCTGGACATCACCGGCCACGACGCCTACCACTATCCGCTGAAGCTGATGGCCGTCCCCGGTGAGCGGCTCTACCTGGAGGTCAGCTACCGCCCCGACCTCTTCGACGCCGACCTCGCGCAGCAGATGGCCGTCCAACTGCAGGCCCTGCTCGCCGAGCTGCCCAGATCGCTGACGGTCCCGACGGAACGTTTCCTGACGTCCCCGCCCCCGTCGGCCGTCGGACCCGGGCCGCAGCGGCTCCTGTGCGAGCTGATCGCGGAGGTGCTGGGACACGACGTCGTCAGCCCCGACGACGACGTGTTCGACCTCGGCTGCGACTCGTTGACGGCGCTGCGCCTGGCGGGCCGGATCGAAGTGGTGCTGGGACGGGACGTCGACATCGAGGCCGTCTTCCGCTGCCGCACCGCGCGCGCCCTCGCCGGCGCGCTCACCTGAGGTCACCTGAGGTCACCCGAGGCCCACTCGAGGCCACCCGAGGTCAACACCGCCTGACGGCCGGCAGAGCGCCGGCCCCGGACAAGAAGGACTCACGCCATGGCAAACCCCTTCGACAACGAGGACGGCACGTTCCACGTGCTCGTCAACGAAGAACGCCAGCACTGCCTGTGGCCCGCGTTCGTCGTGGTGCCCCCCGGCTGGGACATCGTCGTCGCCGCGACGGACCGGCAGGAATGTCTCACGTACATCGAGACGCACTGGACGGACATGCGTCCCGCGAGCCTCGCCCGCTCCGCCGACGCGGCCTGACCCCGAACCCGCTGCCCACACACCCTGCACAGATAGGTGTCGTAGACATGCAGAACAACGCTCCGGTCGTCAATTCGTGGAACGAGTGGGACCCGCTGCGGGAGATGGTGGTCGGCTCCGCCGACAACGCCTGCTTCGAGCCGACCGAGCCCGGCAGCCGTCCCTCGATACGCAACGCCCCGGACACGGCGTTCCCGACCGGCCCGAAGTCCAAGGAGGCCATCTACCTGGCCAACGAGGAACTCGACGGCCTCGCCTCCCTGCTGCGGTCCCAGGGCGTCACCGTGCGCCGCCCCGAGCCGCACGACTTCTCGGCCCCCGTCCGCACCCCGGACTTCGAGGTCGAGAACCAGTACTGCGCCGTCTGCCCGCGCGACGTGATGATCACCATCGGCAACGAGATCATCGAAGCCACCATGTCGCGCCGGTCCCGCTACTTCGAGTACCAGCCCTACCGCAAGCTGGTGTACGAGTACTGGAACGCCGACTCCCGCACCCAGTGGACCACCGCCCCCAAGCCGTCGATGGCCGAGGGCATGTACCGCGAGGAGTTCTGGGACTGGCCGCTGGAGAAGCGGCACGCGCAGATGCACTCGTTCGAGTTCTGCGTCCACCAGGACGAGGTCGTCTTCGACGCCGCCGACATGAGCCGGTTCGGGCGCGACATCCTCGTCCAGGAGTCGATGACCACCAACCGGGCGGGCATCCACTGGCTCAAGCGCCACCTGGAGCCGCGCGGCTTCCGCGTCCACCCCGTGCACTTCCCGCTGGACTTCTTCCCCTCGCACATCGACTGCACCTTCGTGCCGCTGCGCCCCGGCCTGATCCTCACCAACCCGGACCGGCCGCTGCGCGAGGGCGAGGAGAAGATGTTCCTCGAGAACGACTGGGAGCTGGTCGAGGTTCCGCAGCCCGTCCTGACGAACGAGGAGATGCCGCAGTACTGCCAGTCCTCCAAGTGGCTCTCGATGAACGTGCTGAGCATCTCGCCGACCAAGGTCATCTGCGAGGAGCAGGAGAAGCCCCTCCAGGACCTGCTCGCCGCCCGCGGTTTCGAGGTCTTCCCGATCCCGTTCCGCAACGTCTTCGAGTACGGCGGCTCCCTGCACTGCGCCACCTGGGACGTGCGCCGCGAGGGCGAGCGGGAGGACTACTTCCCGAAGCTCGACTACAAGCCGCTGTCCTGACCGGCACTTTCCGGACGATGTCGCGGAAGGCCGCCGTCCGGGGAGCGGGAGTGGAACACTGCGCCGCGTGGACTCGGTGAACAACAGCATCTCCGGCGGCACCTTCTACGGCCCGGTCATCCTGGGCCGCGAGATCGACGTGCAGCAGCATGGCGCCATGGCCCCGCGCGCACCGCTGGTACCCCGCATGCTGCCCCACGGACCCGACGGCTTCGTCGACCGCGAGGGACTGCGCGCCCGGCTGGACGAACTGCTCGACGGGCGGGATCGGCGCGGCACCCCGCTGCTGGTCCTGCTGCACGGCACGCCCTGGGTCGGCAAAACCGGCCTGGCGCTGCACTGGGCGCGCCTACGGCAGGCGCGGTTCCCCGGCGGGGCGTTCTACGCCGAACTCAGCCCCGACGGGGTCGGCGCGGGCGTCGACCCCGCCGCCGTACTGGAGTCGTTCATCGGCATGACCGGCGCCCCGCGCGCCGAACTCCCCTCCACCACGGCCGGCCTGGCCGCCCGCTTCCGGGGCCTGACGGACGCCGAGCCCTCGCTCGTCGTCCTCGACGGGGTCGTCCGGGCGGCCGACGTGGCGCAGCTGCTGCCCGGCCACCCCGCGAGCATGGTGGTGATGACCAGCCGCTTCCGCCTCAGCGCCTTCGGACCCGACCGGATGCCGGTGCGGATCGGGGTGGAGGAGCTGGCCGAGGAGGCGTGCGCCGAGCTGTTCCGCACCGTGGCGGGGCAGGACGCGGACGGCGCCGGAGAGGCGTTCCGCACGGTGATCCGGGCCTCGGCCGGGCTGCCGCTGGTGGTGCGCATCGCCGCGGCGCAGGCCGCCGATCCGCTGTCCGGCGGGGTCGAGGGGCTGGCCGGGCGGATCGCCGAGCGCACGTCCGTCCTGGAGGTGATCGGGGTGTCCCTCGACCTCATGTACGCGGCGCTCGACCCGGCCGGCCGGCGCGGTTTCCGGCTCCTCGGGGCCCATCCCGGCCCGGAGTTCGCCGACGCCCTCCTCGACGCCCTCGCCCCCGGCGCCCTGACGGGCCTGTACGCGGCCGGCCTGTTGGAGCGCGTCACCCGCGAGCGGTCCCGGCTGAACGGTGCCCTGCACGGGCACGCCCAGGAGCTGGGGGCCGCCGAGGCGCGGCAGAACGCGGCGCTGATCACCGACTGGTACCTGCGGCGGGCCGCGGCCGCCGAGTACACGCTGTCCGGGCGCTGGCACTACGGGCCGCTCTTCGCGGAACCGGACGCCCTCAAGGCCGTGTTCGGGGAGGACAAGGCGCGGGCGGTGGCGGCCCTGGAACCCGACCGGCACAACCTCGCCGCCGTGGCCCGGCTGTGCCGGACGGCCGATCCCGCCGCCCTCGGGCAGCTCGCCGAGGCCGTGCACGGCCTCTTCTTCACCCGCGGCCACCACAGCCTGTGGATCGACATCGTCCGCCCGGCCGTCGAGGCGGCCGGGCGCACCGGCGACGGACTCGCCCTCGCCCGCGCCCACTTCGAGCTGGCCTTCGCCCTCGCGGACCGCGGCTCGGCCGAGGACCTGGCCGAGGCCCGCGAGCAGTACGACAAGGCCCGCGAGAGCGCCCGCCGGATCGGCCACGCCCGTACGGAGTCCTCCGCCCTGGAAGGGCTCGGACAGCTCGCGACCAGGTCCGGCGACCCGCGCGCGGCCATGGACCTGTACGGGCAGGCCCGCACCGCCCTCGGGGACCTCGACCACCCGCGCGGCCACGCCCTGCTGGAGTACCACCGGGGCAACGCGGCCGTCGCGGCCGGGCAGCACGAGGAGGCCGCCGCGCACCTGGGGGAGGCGCTGCGCCGGTTCCTGGCACTGGAGCGGCCGGACACCGCCAACGCCGCCAAGACCCGGCTGCGCCTGGCCACGGCCCGCCTGGCGGCCGGGCGGCCCGAGGAGGCGGAAGGGCCGCTGGAGCAGGCGTTCGCGGAATTCACGCAGCCCACGGTCAACCGGGCCGACGCCGTGCTCGTACGGGGAGACGTACGCGCGGCCCTCGGGCAGCCGGAAGCCGCCCGGGCCGACTGGCACGAGGCCCTGGCCCTGTACGAGCGGCTCGGCAGCGTCCGCGCCGAGGAGCCCCGGATCCGGCTAGCGCGCACCTGCGGCGTCACCGGCGTCCCCGAGCAGGGTGAGCCGCAGGGCTGAGACGGTGCCGCCGACCCGCAGGGCCACCTCGCCCTCCGGTTCGGCGCCCGCGCCCAGCAGGGCCAGCAGCGCCGACCCGGCCAGAGCGGGATCCACCCCGCCCGCCGCGCCCGCCCCGCCCGTCGCCGTGAACTCCCGGCCGTCCCGCAGCACCAGCCGGCCGCCCGGACCCGCCACCAGGACGCATCCCGGATGCCGGGCCAGCAGCTCCCCCGGCTCCGACCCCGCCCGCGCCACCAGCACCTCGGCCCGCGCGCGCCACCGCGGATCGGGCTCGGCGGCGTCGGCCACCGTGTGCGGGTCGGCGCCCAGGTGGGCCGTGCCCCGGCCCTGCGGCTCGGCCGGGTAGCGGCGTACGGTCACCTCCCGGCCGGCGACGGCGGCGTCCACGAGGAGCGCCGGACCGGCCGGCACGCCGGCCGGCGCGGGCGCGGGCAGGGCCACCGGGCGCGCGAGGCACGTGTACGGAGGCTCGGGCAGGCGCAGATGCCGGTAGCAGAGGGCGCGCATCAGGCCGAGGGACCGGCCGGGGCGCGAGGTGACCCGGGCAGCCGCCCCGGGGAGGGCGACGGCCGAGGCGAGTTGAGCGGCCAGCGGGGCGAAGGGGTCCAGCCGGGGCAGCCGCTCGCCGAGCCAGGCCATGGGGGAGCCGGGGGCGACGGTGTTCTCGTCGAAGGCGGCCAGCAGTCCGGGCAGGCCGCGCGCGGCGGCGTAGAGGGAGAGGGAACCGTGGTCGCCGAGGTAGGCGTCGGCGGCGCAGATCGCGGCCTTCCAGGTGTCCCCGGCGGGCGGCGGCAGGAGGAGCCCGGCGCGCAGGCACGGTTCGAGCCAGGTCCGTATCTGCCAGCCGCCGTGGCCGTACCAGGCATTGGGGTGGACGGCGGCCAGGACCCGGAATTCGTCGGACGGCAATTCGGCGAGGGCGCGCCGTACGACGTCGAATGAGGAACCCAGGACGGATTCACCGCCCCAGGTGGAGGTGATCAGGAGGAGTTTCTGTTCCGGCCGGATTCCGAGGGCCGCACGGTATTCCGTACGGAAGGGTGCGGAGACGTCGAGCTGGTCCGCGCAGGGGTCGCCCAGGACGTGCGCGTGCAGGGCGGCTTCGGGGCAGTCACGGTCGAGCCGGGCCCGTTGTTCCTCGTGCGAGAGGACGATCGCGGCCGGTACGACCGCGCCGTCGTGCAGCAGCCACTCCGGAGACAGCCCGAAAGCCCCTGCCCCGGATTCCGGATTCCGGATTCCGGATTCCGGATTCCTGCTGAGCTTTTTATTGTATCCGGCGCCGTGAGGCGTGCCAATGAGAGGAGCGGAAATATCTTCCATGTTTCCACCCCGGCTGGTGCTCACCGCGAGGTCGAAGGAACGCGCCAGAGCCTCTTCCCACGGTATGAAGAACAGCTCGCGCGCGGCGATGAATTCGGCGATTCCGTCCTCGAACGCGGAGGATCCGGTGCAGGTGAACACCACGCGGACCCGCGGGTCGCCCTCGAAGACGGTGAGCACGTCGAGCAGCCGGGTCGCCGAGGTGACGTTGTGGATGACGCCCAGCACCGTGCGCTCGGCCGGCACGGTCAGCCACCGCCGTGCCAAAAGCCCCCGCTCGGTCCGCATCCGCCCCCGTCTTTCCCCCTCGGCCCTCGTCCGGAACCGCCCACCCAGCCGTCAGCCTACGGCTAAGACTTGTTCCGCTACGCGGTCTTGGGGTCGTCCACGTCGGTGAGGCGGACGAAAGCGGCGAGGGCGGCGGATACGAGGTCGCGCTTGCCGGTCAGGCCGCAGGCGATGCACTTGTGCTCACGCCTTGAGTCCCTGCAAGCCCTTAGCATGGGCGCCATGGATGTCTCGGCACTGGTGACGGCGGGCGCGACCACGGTGGTCGGGCTCATGGCCTCCGACGCGTGGACCTACGTCGGCGGGCGCTTCGCCCGCCTCCTCGGCCACGGGGACGGCGACGCGGCTCCGGAGGAGGCGGTCGCGCTCGAACTGCGTTCGTCCCGCGCCGAGTTGCTGATGGCGCGCGCCGACGGGGACGAGGCCGCCGCGGCCCGGGTCGAGGAGGGCTGGCGGGAGCGGCTGCGGGCGCTGCTCCAGCAGGACGAGGCGGCCGCGCGGGAACTCGCCGAGCTGCTGGACGAGGTGAACCCGGGCTGGCGCGAGCCCGCGGCGCCCGCCGTCCACAACACCATCAGCGGCGGAACCTTCAACAGCCAGGTCTTCCTGGGCCAGGACTTCGGCGGCAGCACCTTCCACCAGCCGCCGACCGGTCCCGCGCACGGCGCCCCGTAGCGCTTCGTCACACCCCCATCGGGGCGTGCAGCTCTACGATGAGCTCCACCTCCACCGGCGCGTCCAGGGGCAGCACCGCCACCCCGACCGCACTGCGCGCGTGGATGCCCGCGTCGCCGAAGGCGGTGCCCAGCAGCTCGCTCGCGCCGTTCAGGACGCCCGGCTGGCCGGTGAAGTCCGGGGCGCTCGCGACGAAGCCGACGACCTTGACCACCCGCTTGACGGCGGACAGGTCCCCGGCGACGGAGGCGACGGCGGCGAGCGCGTTCAGCGCGCACTGCCGCGCCAGCTCCTCGCCCTGCTCCGGGGTCACCTCGGCGCCCACCTTGCCGGTCCGCGTGAGCGCGCCGTCCACCATCGGCAGCTGGCCGGAGGTGTACACGTGGTGCGCGCTCAGCACGGCCGGTACGTACACGGCGACGGGAGCCGGGGGCGGCGGCAGCTTCAGCCCGGCCGCGGCCAGACGCTCTTCGGGGGTCGTGGGGGTCGCGGTCACGACGGGCTCCTTCGCGGGAAGTGGACGAGTGCTCCGACCATGCCCGCATCCCGACCCGAAAGCCGCCGAAAGCCCTCCTCCACCCGGGTGAAGGAGGGTTCGCGTCCCGTCAGGGCCGGGTCACGGCCGGGTCACGCGCACCTTGTAGCTGCCGCCCGGGAGCTCGCCCACCACCGCCACGGCGACGCCCGACGTTTCGTCCGTGAAGGTCTCGCCCGACCGGAACGGCGCGTCCGACAGCTCCACGTGCACGTTGGGCCGCCGGGTGCAGCCCCCGCTGGCGGCCGTGCTGTCCGACACCGTCACCGGCCCGCGCCCGGTGTCCACGTCCGAGTCCACTTTGTAGACGAGCACCCCCGGTTTGCAGACGGCCTCGTCGTTCCCGGCCTGCGTCCGTACCTCGACCGCGAAGCCCGTGCTCTCCGAGAGGGGGACGAAGACCAGCTTCGTGCCGCCCTCCACCGCCAGCGGCGACAGGACGTGATCGCTGACCCCCGATTTCGAGGCGCAGCTGATCTGGGTGCCGTCGAGCCAGCCCAGCTTCCACTTGTGCCAGCCGAGCAGGTCGTTGTTGGCACCCCAGTCCTCGCTCATGATGTCCCAGTGCCCGACCGCGCCGCCCCCGTCGGCGGTGTAGAGGTCGGGCAGTCCGAAGACGTGCCCGTTCTCGTGGGGGAGCACCCGGTAGCCGGTCTCCCGGTAGGAGCCCGAGCCGTCGTCCTGGCGGCTGTAGACGAAGGACGTGTTCGCGAGCGGCACCCCGTCGGCCATCGGCGCCTCGCCGTTGCCCGAGAAGGTCACCGACAGGACGGTGTCCAGCGCGGAGGGCCCGGCGTTCGGGGTGACCAGGATGTTGATCAGGTCGTAGCGGCTGAAGTCCACGTCGGCGTCGGCGGCCTTCGCGATGTGCTCGACGAGCTGCCGGTAGCCGGGCTCGTACGGGGACCCGCGCTCGATCCCGTACGCCGCGAAGGGCATCGGCATCCGCAGCCAGTTCCGTACCGGCGCCTCGGGCCGGTAGGTGAGCCGTCCGTAGGAGCTGATCCGGAACCAGTCGGAGGTCTGGGGGAAGAACTCCGCCAGCCGGTCCATGGCCGTGCCCTCGCCCTTGGCGTCGGGGAAGTCGATCATCAGGTTCAGCGCGCGGACTTCGCCGGTCGAGCGCGAGTACCCGGGCGGGGTCGGCAGGCCCTCCGACATCTGCACACCCATGGTCCCCGCGATCCGGCAGGGCGCCAGCACCGACTCGGCGGTGGACGCCACGGGGCCGGCCGCCGCGTGGTCCCGGCCCGGTATGCCGGCGCTGGCGGTGGCCGTGACGCCGAGGGCCAGGGCGGTGAGGCCGATGTACGCGCTCGTGCGGTGACAGGGTCTGCGTATCCGGTGGCGGGTCTGCGGCATGGAGATCGCCTTCGGGTCCGCGGCAGCCGGCCGGGCCCGGTCTGCGCTCCGTGCGCCCACCCTCCGACGGCTGCGGGCCGCCCGCGCGCCGGGAGCGGCCAAACGGGATCAAGGCCCCGCGTCATGGTGTGACCCGTTTCACACGGACGAGTGAAATAAGCGGGGACGCAATCCCCGTTTGCACGGAGGTCCCACAAAGCGGGGACGGGCTCCCCGTTTTTCGGAGCAGCCCTGCGCGTCCCTGCCTCAGGAAGGCCCCCGGAATGAAGAGCTCCACCCGCACACCGGCGGCCGCCCCCGGTGCTCCCGTGGACCCGGGAGCGGATCCCGCGACCGCCCGCACGCACATCCCCACCGTCGTCCCCGCCGTCGCCCCTGCCGTCACCCCCACCCACGTGCCGAAGCCGCGCGCCGACGCCGTGCGCAACCGGGAGCGGATCCTGATCGCGGCCCGCGAGATGCTCGTGGAGCTCGGCGCGGAGGCCCCGCTCGACGAGATCGCCCGCCGGGCCGGCGTCGGCAACGCCACCCTCTACCGGCACTTCCCCGACCGGCCCACCCTCGTCCGCCACGTGGTGCTCCATGTGATGGACCGGGTCGCGACCCTGGCCGAGACGGTGCTAGCCGAAGAAGTGCTCGCCGCGGAGGGCCTCGCCGAGGCGGGGCGGCCGGACGCCTTCGCCGCCCTGTGCCGGTTCGCGCACGCCGCCGCCGACGAGCGGATCGGCGCCCTGTGCCCGATGCTCGCCGGTGACTTCGACCACAACCACCCCGAACTCCTGGCCTCCCGCGCCTCGTTGGAGGCAGCCGTGGAAGCCCTGGTCGCCGCCGGCCAGGCGGGCGGCCAGGTGCGCCCGGACATCGGCGTCGGTGACCTGATGATGGCCCTGTCCCAGCTCAGCCGCCCCCTGCCGGGCATCGGCTGCACGGAAGCGAACCGGTTCGCCCCCCGTCACCTCCAGCTCTTCCTCGACGGCCTGCGGGCACCGGCCCGCTCCGAACTGCCGGGCGCGGCAGCCACGTTGCAGGACTTCCGGCGTAAAACCAGGTGACTCGAAAACCCCTCATAACTAGTCTCTTCCAGTCATTCCGCACAGTGAAGTGGGTACCCCCATGTCAAAAACAGCCGAGTCGGCACCGCCGGCCGCTGCCGATCCCAGTCGCTGGAAGGCCCTCGTCTTCATAGCCCTGGCACAGCTGATGGTCGTCCTCGACGCGACCATCGTGAACATCGCCCTCCCGTCCGCCCAGACCGACCTCGGCATCACGGACGCCAACCGCCAGTGGGTCATCACCGCGTACGCGCTGGCCTTCGGCGGACTGCTCCTCTTCGGCGGCCGCATCGCCGACAAGTGGGGCCGTAAGAACGCCTTCGTCATCGGCCTCATCGGCTTCGCCCTGGCCTCCGCGCTGGGCGGCGCCGCCACAGGCGAGGCGATGATGCTCGGCGCCCGCGCCCTCCAGGGTGCCTTCGGCGCACTGCTCGCCCCGGCCGCCCTCTCGCTGCTGGCCGTCAGCTTCACCGACGCCAAGGAGCGGGCCAAGGCCTTCGGCATCTTCGGTGCGATCGCGGGCGGTGGCGGCGCCGTCGGCCTGATCCTCGGCGGCTTCCTCACCGAGTACCTCAACTGGCGCTGGACCTTCTACGTCAACATCCCCTTCGCGATCGTCGCGGCCGTCGGCGCCTGGATGGTCATCCGCGAGCCGGCCGGCTCCCGCAACAAGGCGCCGCTCGACATCCCCGGCGTGGTCCTGTCGACCCTCGGTCTCGTCTCGCTCGTCTACGGCTTCACGCGCGCCGAGTCCGAGGGCTGGGCGGACGGGACGACCGTCGGCCTGTTCTTCGCCTCGGCGGCCCTGCTGCTGGCCTTCGTGTACGTCGAGTCGAAGGTCAAGTCCCCGCTGCTGCCGCTGCGCGTCCTGCTGGAGCGCAACCGTGGAGGCGTCTACCTCTCGCTCGGCCTGGCCGTCATAGCGATGTTCGGCCTGTTCCTCTTCCTCACCTACTACCTCCAGGTCGTGAAGGGCTTCTCGCCCGTCAAGACCGGCTTCGCCTTCCTGCCGATGATCGTGGGCATGATCGTGGGCTCGACCCAGATCGGTGCCCGCCTGATGACCCGGGTGCCGCCGCGGCTGCTCATGGGGCCGGGCTTCCTCGTCGCCGCCACCGGCATGCTGCTGCTGACCCAGCTGGAGGTCGGCTCCTCGTACGCGGCGCTGATCCTGCCGGCGCAGCTGCTGCTGGGCCTCGGCATGGGCACGTCCTTCATGCCGGCCATGTCCCTGGCCACGCACGGGGTCGACCCGGCCGACGCCGGTGTGGCCTCGGCCATGGTCAACACCTCGCAGCAGGTGGGCGGCGCGATCGGCACCGCCCTGCTGAACACGATCGCCGCCTCGGCGACGACCGCGTACCTGGGCAGCCACGCGGCCGAGGCCGCAGCGGGCGGCGCGGCGGCGCAGCTGGTGCAGGCGCAGGCCATGGTCGAGGGCTACACGTCCGCGATCTGGTGGGCCGTCGGCATCCTGGTGATCAGCGCCACCCTCGCCCTCACCCTGATCAACACGGGCCGTCCCGGCTCGGGCGGCGCGGCGGCGGGCTCCGACTCCGAGGACTCGGTGCTCAAGGTCCCGGTGGTCGCCCACTGACGTAGGACCCGCGTCGCGGGAATGACTGACGGCCCCGCCTCGTTCAAATTTGAACGGGGCGGGGTCAGTCTTCACTCCCATGAACGAGGAGCGCGCCCAGTGAGCGAAACCCGAGACCGCATGCCGGCGCTGTACCTCAGCCACGGCGCCCCGCCCCTGGCCGACGACCCGCTCTGGCCGGCCGAACTCGCCGCCTGGTCGGCGGACCTCCCCCGGCCGCGCGCCATCCTGATGGTCTCCGCCCACTGGGAGGAGGCCCCCCTGGCCCTCGGCGCCACCGAGCCGGTCCCCCTCGTGTACGACTTCTGGGGCTTCCCCGAGCACTACTACCAGGTGCGCTACGACGCCCCGGGCGCGCCGGAGCTGGCCGCCTCGGTCCGCGGCCTCCTACGCGCCCCCGGCACCCCGGTCCAGGACATACCGGACCGCGGACTGGACCACGGGGCATACGTACCGCTGGTGGAGATGTATCCGCGGGCCGACGTCCCGGTCCTGCAGATCTCCCTGCCCACCCTTGACCCGGCCCGCCTGATGGACCTCGGCCGCAGGCTCGCCCCGCTGCGCGACGAGGGCGTCCTGATCGTCGGCAGCGGCTTCTTCACGCACAACCTGGCGGCCCTGCGGCACCCGGGCGTGCCCGGCTGGTCGGCGGAGTTCGACGCGTGGGGCCGCGAAGCCCTCGCCGCGGCCGACATCGACGCCCTCCTCGACTTCGAGACCAAGTCCCCCGCGGGCCGCCTGGCCCACCCCCGGACCGAACACTTCGCCCCGCTCTTCGTCACCCTCGGCGCGGCGGAATCCGACCTCACGGCGCAGAGCACCCCGGTGGACGGCTTCTGGATGGGCCTCTCGAAGCGCTCCCTCCAGTTCGGCTGACTTGTTAGGCCTCCCGGAGCGCCCCGGTGATCGTCTCGTCGATGGTGAACCCCTTGGCGGGCCCCTCGGGGACGACCACCTCGGTCCCGTACGGCATCCGCACCTCGGACGCGTACCGCTCCTCGCCGGGCACCGGGCCGGTCAGCAGGCTGACGGTGCCGTGCCCGTCGTAGTCGTCGATGATCAGGTACACCGGAATCCCGGCCCGGGCGTACGCCCGCCGCTTGCGGCTGCGGTCCCGCTCCAGGCTGTCCTTGCCGGGGGACACGACCTCGGCGATCAGCTGCACGGCGGAGGCCTCGATGCCCAGGCCGTCCTCGGTGACGTGCTCCTCGGCGTCCTCCAAGGCGATGAACAGGTCCGGGATCCAGACTTTGCGCTTGTGGATGACGTTGATGTCCTGATGTGCGGCGAACTCGCTGCCGTCCAGGAACCTGTCCAGGGCGCGGCGCAGGCGATTGGCGATCCGACCGTGGGAGTAGCGGCCCGTGGGTGACACCTCGATGAACCCCTCGACGATCTCGGCGTGGTAGCCCTCGGGGAGTTCCATGGCTTTCCATGCCTGCCACAGGACGTCGTCAAGGTCCGACGGGGGAGTCGCGACCTTCGGCATTACGGCCTCCAGCGTCTCGTGGGCGAGAGCGGTCAAGGTGCAGCACCTCCTCTCAGTGTGGGCGTCGCCGACCGGACGGCACAAGCGACGCCCCGACGTTAAGACGGTGATGTCCCATGCCGCAGGGATATGCCACCGCCCTCACTCGGACGGGTGAGGGCCGGCCGATGGCAACCAGAAACCGGTGAGGGCCGTCTTCCGGAGAGAAGGGCGCCGCACTGACGGCGGCGCAGGGTACTGCAAGATCTCGAAAAAGAAGGACCGGCATGGGAATTCTGTCCCGTTTCCAGTCGTTGTTTCCTTCGGAAGCCGGCACTCGGGAGAGTGTCCGGGGGACATACCGCGACCGACTCATCGCATCGCAAGGGAGCACGCATGGCAACCCGCGCCGCCGCCCGTCGTCCGTCCACGAGCCGCGCGTCCGGGGACATCGCCGACCGTGACCTCGTCGGCATGTACCTGGACGAGATCGCGCGGACCCCACTGCTCGACGCCGCCAAGGAAGTGGAACTCTCGCAGATCATCGAGGCGGGCGTATACGCCCAGCGGATCCTCGACGGAGCGATAGAGCGCGACGGGGCCACTCCCGACGGTGCCACTCCAGTACGTGCGGAGCTGGAGGCGCTGGCCGCCGAAGGCGAGCGCGCCAAGGAAGTGTTCATCCGGTCCAACCTCCGCCTGGTCGTGGCGGTGGCCCGCCGCTATCCGCGCAGCGGGCTGCCCCTCCTCGACCTGATCCAGGAGGGCAACGCCGGCCTGGTCCGCGCCGTCGAGAAGTTCGACTACGCCAAGGGCTTCAAGTTCTCCACGTACGCCACGTGGTGGATCCGCCAGGCCATCACCCGCTCCATCGCCGACCAGTCCCGCACCATCCGCCTCCCCGTCCACCTGGTCGAGGAGCTCGGCCGCATCCGCCGGGTGCAGCGCGAGTTCAACCGCGAGAACGGCCGCGACCCGGAGCACGCGGAGATCGCCGCCGAGCTGGACACGACGGAGAAGCGCGTCGGCGACGTCCTGGACTGGGCGCGTGACCCGGTCAGCCTCAACATGGGCATCGACGACGAGGGCGACACGCAATTCGGCGACCTGCTGGAAGACACGTCCGCGATCTCGCCCGAGCAGTCCGTGCTCTCGCTGCTGCGCAGCGAGGAACTGGAGGACCTGCTCGCCAAGCTCGACGACCGCACCGCGTCGATCATCAAGATGCGGTACGGCATCGATGACGGCCGGGAGCGTACGCTGACAGAGGTCGGCAAGCAGCACGGCCTGACCCGCGAGCGGATCCGCCAGATCGAGAAGCACGCGCTGCTCGAACTGAAGCGCATGGCCCGCGACACCGGCTTCGACGCCGTGGCCTAAGGCCCCCCGAACGAGCCCCGGCACCTACCCCCCCCAGGTGCCGGGGCTCCCCTTTTTCCTGCTCCATCATCCGGCAGGCCAGGAACGGAGCCTCCCAGCGGGGACGGGGACGGGGCGGGGTGTTGTCCGGGACGTAAAACGTGATGTGTGGCGCGACCGAGGTCTCACGCCTGTGTCCGGGATCGGGCGCCATAACTCATGCAGTCCCGGACGACACCCCGCCCTGGCACCGGCCCACCGCCCCCACCCGGCCCGGCCAGGGCCCCCGCACCCGGCCCGGCCAGGGCAAAGGCCCGGCCGGGGCAAGGGCCTACGCCCCCACCGCATCCGACAACCGCGCGGCCAGCGCACGGGCGGCGGCTGCCAGAGACTCCGGCCCCCGCACCGTGAACGGCACCCCCACCAACGCCAGCCGCACCGCCAGCCACTCCGGCGCGTCCCCCGTCTCGAACCGCACCCGCGCACCCCCTGCCTCCGGGACCGCCTCTCCCCGCAACCACACCGGCAGATCCCCCGCCCCCACGGCGAACGACAGGTCGACGGCGTACGTCTCCCCGCCCCGCAGCCCCCGCCGCACGAACTCGCCCGCATCCATCGGCAGCTCCCGCGGCGTGAACCGGGCCCCCGTCGCGAACGGCTCGCTCACCCGGTCCACCCGGAAGGTCCGCCAGTCCTCCCGCTCCAGGTCGTAGGCGACGAGGTACCACCGGCTCCCCGTGCTCACGAGCCGGTACGGCTCCACCAGCCGCCGCGTGTCCGCCCCGTCCCGGGCCCGGTACGCGAACCGCAGCCGCTCCGGCCCCGCCACCGCCCCGGCCATCGTGGTCAGCGTCCGCGGATCCACGCTGGCCCCGTCTCCCCGCGTCACCGCGACCGTGGCGGACTGCAGCGCGCTCACCCGGTGCCGCAGCCGTGACGGCAGCACCTGCTCAAGCTTCGCCAGGGCCCGTACGGAGGCTTCCTCGACCCCTTCGATCGCGTGGCCGGCCCCCGCCCGCAGCCCGACCGCGATCGCCACGGCCTCCTCGTCGTCCAGCAGCAGCGGCGGCATCGCCGCCCCCGCGACCAGCCGGTACCCGCCATCGGCGCCGAGCGTGGCCTCCACCGGGTATCCCAGCTCGCGCAGCCGGTCGATGTCCCGCCGGATCGTGCGGGCGCTGACCCGCAGCCGCTCCGCCAGTTCGCTGCCGGGCCATTCGCGCGGGGTCTGGAGGAGGGACAGCAGGGTGAGCAGCCGTGCCGGGGTGTCGTTCATGGGATCAAGGCTGCCAGGGAAATAGGTCACCATCTGACCTACATGCCGTCTAGGTTTCTCTCCATGAGCACCGAGACGCCCCAGACATCGCCCGAAAGAGAGAACGGGCCCGTACAAGAAGAGCGGACCGACACAGCCACCGCACCCAGCTCGCCCGCCGACCGCCGCCGCTGGCTGGCCCTCGCCATCGTGATGACCGCGGCCTTCATGGACCTGGTCGACGTCACGATCGTCAACATCGCGATACCCAGCATGCGTCAGGACTTCGGCGCCTCCACCAGCGCGATCCAGTGGATAACCGCCGGTTACGCCCTCGCCTTCGCCGCCGGCCTGATCACCGGAGGCCGTCTCGGTGACATCTACGGCCGCAAGCGCCTCTTCCTCATCGGCATCGCCGGCTTCACCGCCGCCTCGCTGCTCTGCGGCATCGCCGCCAACCCCTCCATGCTCGTCGCCTCCCGCATCCTCCAGGGCGCCATGGCGGCCCTGATGGTCCCGCAGGTGCTGGCGATCATCCACGTCACCTTCCCGCCGCACGAGCGCGGCAAGGTCTTCGGCATGTTCGGTGCCATCGTCGGCCTCGGCGCCGTCTCGGGCCCGATGCTCGGCGCGCTGCTCACCGAGTGGAACCTCTTCGGTCTCGAATGGCGCCCGATCTTCCTGATCAACCTGCCCGTCGGCATCGCCGGCGTGATCCTGGGCCGCAAGTTCATCACCGAGTCCAAGGCCCCGCAGGCCCTGCGCCTCGACCTGGTCGGGGTCGTGCTCGCGACCTTCGGCCTCGTCATGCTGATCTTCCCGCTCACCCACGGCCGGGAGAACGACTGGCCGCTGTGGGGCTTCCTGTGCATGGGCGCCGTGCCGTTCCTCTTCGCCGGCTTCATCGCGTACGAGAAGTACAAGATCAAGAAGGACGGCTCCCCGCTGGTCGAGCTGTCCCTCTTCAAGGTCAAGAGCTTCGCGGGCGGCATCGCCGTCCAGCTGACCTTCGGTCTCGCGACCGGCATCTTCTTCCTGGTCTGGACGCTGTACATGCAGATGGGCCTCGGCTGGAGCGCGCTGCACGCGGGCGTCACCGGCATCCCCTTCTCCCTCGCCGTCTCCGCCGCCGCCGGTATCTCGGTGCAGAAGCTCGTCCCGCGTTTCGGCCGCAAGGTGCTCCAGGCCGGTGCCGCGGTCATGGCCGCGGGTCTGCTCCTCTACATCTGGGAGTCCGAGCACTACGGCATGGAGATCACGTCCTGGCAGATGGTGGCCCCGCTGGTCCTCATGGGCATCGGCATGGGTCTGATCGTGGCGCCGCTCACCGACACCGTCCTGTCCCAGGTCCCGCGTGAGCACGCGGGATCGGCCTCCGGTCTGATCAACACCACCGGCCAGATGGGCAACGCGCTGGGCCTCGGCCTGACCTCCGTCGTCTTCTTCGGCCTGATCGACGACGACATGGTCTACGGCGCCCCCTACGTCGAGGCCTTCCGCGGCGCGCTCTGGTGGGTCGCGGCGGTGCTCGTGGCGATCTTCGCGGTGATGTTCATGCTGCCGCGCAAGCAGATCCCGATGGACGAGCAGGAGGACGGCACCCAGGTCTTCGAGCCCGCCGGCCCCGCCCGGCCCGCCGCCGAGAAGGTCCCGGCCGGCTAGGACTCATTCATCTGGGGGCGTCGGCCCCACTTCCACGGACATGCCCGCCCTCACACGGCGGGCATGTCCGTTTCTCTTTATTTCTTCTGCGACGAGGCGTACGGTAGGGAAGGAACAACAGATTCGGGCATTGAACGGACTCAAACCCACATGTACGCACCTGAGCGTCAGCAGGAGATCCTCCGCCTCGCCCGCGAGGCCGGACGGGTCGACGTCCTCTCCCTGGCCGAGCAGTTCCAGGTCACCGCCGAGACCGTACGCCGTGACCTGAAGGCCCTAGACCGGGCCGGCCTGGTCCGCCGGGTGCACGGTGGCGCCATGCCGGCCGGGCGGCTCGACTTCGAGCCCGACCTCACCGAGCGCGAGGCCACCGCCGCCGACGAGAAGGACCGCATCGCGGCCGCCGCGCTCGCCGAACTGCCCGACGGCGGCAGCGTCATCCTCGACGCCGGCAGCACCGTCGCCCGCCTGGCCGCTGCCATCCCCGTCGAGACCGCGCTCACCGTGGTCACCCACGCGCTGCCCGTCGCCGCCCGGCTCGCCGACCACACCGGCATCGACCTCCACCTCGTCGGAGGCCGCGTCCGCCACCGCACCCGCGCCGCCGTCGATGCCTGGGCGCTGCGCGCGTACGCCGAGATCCGCGCCGACGTCCTCTTCCTCGCCACGAACGGCTTCAGCGCCGAGGGTGGCCTGACCACGCCCGATCTGGCCGAGGCCGCCGTCAAGCGCGCCACGATCGCCGCCGCCCGCCGGGTGGTACTGCTGGCCGACTCGGCGAAGGCCGGCCAGGAGCAGTTCGCCCGCTTCGGTGCCTTCGCGCAGGTGGACCTGCTCATCACCGACACCGGGCTCGCCCCGGCCCACAAGGCGGCGATCGAGGCCGCCGGTACGGAAGTTGTGCTCGTATGATCCTCACCGTCACCCCCAACCCCTCCCTCGACCGGACGTACGAGGTCCCCTCGCTGGACCGCGGCGCGGTCCTGCGCGCCACCGCCGACCGCGTCGATCCGGGCGGCAAGGGGGTCAACGTCTCCCGCGCCGTCGCGGCGGCGGGCGTCGGCACGACGGCGGTCCTCCCGCTCGGCGGCGCCCCCGGCACGCTGATCGCCGAACTGCTGAGCGCGCAGGGGGTGGACGTCACCGTGGTCTCGATCGCCGGGCAGACCCGCTCCAACATCTCGATCGCCGAACCCGACGGCACCCTGACGAAGATCAACGCGACGGGCCCGGAACTCACACCCCAGGAATCGGCCCTGCTCCTGGACACGGTCCGCGTCAGTTCCGGCAGCGCGGACTGGATCGCCTGCTGTGGCAGCCTGCCCCGGGGCCTGGGCTCCGAGTGGTACGTCGAACTGGTCGCCCGCGCCCACGAAGCGGGCGCCCGGATCGCCCTGGACACCTCCGGCCCGGCCCTGTCGGCCGCGCTCCACGCCCGCCCCGATGTCATCAAGCCGAACGCGGCGGAACTCGCCGAAGCGGTGGGCCGCCCGCTGGCCACCCTCGGCGACGCGGTCAAGGCGGCCGAGGAACTCGTCGGCCGGGGCGCGGGCGCGGTCCTCGCCTCCCTCGGCGCGGACGGTCAGCTGCTCGTCTCGGCGGAGGGAACCTTCTACGGCACCGCGCCGGCCCCGACCGTACGCAGCGACGTCGGGGCCGGCGACGCCTCCCTGGCCGGGTTCCTGATCGCCGGCGGCTCCGGCCCCTCCGCCCTGGCCTCCGCCCTGGCCCACGGCGCGGCCGCCGTACAACTCCCCGGCAGCGCCATGCCCACCCCCGCAGACCTGCGCCCCGACGCGGTACGCGTCACCCAGGACCTGCCGCTGGACCTCCCCCTGACCGACCCCGCCACGGTCTGACGCGCGCGAAGGAGCCCGTGATGAGCGAGATGATCACCCCCGAGCTGGTCGACCTCGACCTGTCCGCCGAGTCCAAGGAGGACGCGGCGCGCGCCCTCGCCACCCGCATGGTGGCGCTGGGCCGGGTCACGGACCTGGACGGCTTCCTGGCCGACGTGGCCGCGCGGGAGGCCCAGATGCCGACCGGGCTGGAGGGCGGGATAGGCATCCCGCACTGCCGGTCGCCCCATGTGAGTGCCCCGACCCTGGCCTTCGGCCGGGCCGCGGCCGGCGTCGACTTCGGCGCCCCGGACGGTCCGGCGGACCTGATCTTCCTGATCGCGGCCCCGACGGGCGCGGACGACGCGCACCTGACGATCCTGTCCTCCCTGGCCCGCCGCCTGATGCGTCCCGAGTTCACGGCGGCCCTGCGCACGGCCGCCACCCCGGCGGAGGCCGCCGCCGCCCTGGCCGGCCCGGAGACCGGGTCCGCTGCGCGGAGCCCTTCCCCCACCCCGCCCCTTCCCGAAACCGGCGCTGCGCCCGGGACCGCGCCCGGGGCTGCGCCCCCGACCCCGACCCCGACCGCCGCGGCGGGCTCTGCCGTCTCGCCAGGGGCGCGGGTCCGGGCCGAGCCCGGTTCGGGAACCGGTTCCGAAGGGGCGGGCTTCAGCGTCGTCGCCGTCACCTCCTGCCCCACCGGGATCGCGCACACCTACATGGCGGCCGAGGCCCTCCAACGCGCGGCGGCCGACGCCGGCATCGGCATCACCGTCGAGACGCAGGGCTCGGCCGGCTTCACCCGGCTCAGCCCGCAGGACATCGCGGCGGCCGACGCCGTCGTCTTCGCCCACGACGTCCCCGTCCGCGACCGCGGCCGCTTCGCCGGGAAGCCCACCGTCGACGTCGGCGTCAAGGCGGGCATCAACCGCCCCGCCGAACTCCTCGTCGAGGCCCGTGACAAGGCGGCCCGCGGCGAGGTGGAGTCGCACACGCCCACCCCCGTCGAGCAGGCCGGCCAGGACACCGACGGCTACGGCGCCAAGCTCCGTACCTGGCTCATGTCCGGCGTCAGCTACATGGTCCCCTTCGTCGCCGCGGGCGGACTGCTCATCGCCCTCGCCTTCGCGATCGGCGGGTACGAGATCAACACCGCCCCGTCCGTCGCCGAGCACTTCCTCTGGACCGAGGCCGCCAGCTGGGCGGCGCTGCTCTTCCAGACCGGCGGCCTCGCCTTCGGCTTCCTCATCCCCGTCCTCGCCGGTTACATCGCCTACGGCATGGCCGACCGCCCGGGTCTGGTCCCCGGTTTCGTCGGCGGCGCCGTCGCCCTCACCATCAACGCCGGGTTCCTCGGCGGCCTGATCGCCGGCCTGGTCGCGGGCGGCACCGTCCTCGCCGTCCAGCGGCTGAAGATACCCACCCCGCTGCGCGGGATCATGCCGGTCGTCGTGCTGCCGCTCATCGGCTCCGCCGTGACCGGGTTCCTGATGTTCCTCGTCGTCGGCAAGCCCATCGCCTCGCTCCAGCAGGCGCTCACCGACTGGCTGTCGGGCCTCTCCGGCGCCAACGCGGTCATCCTCGGGGTGATCCTCGGCATGATGATGTGCTTCGACCTCGGCGGCCCGGTCAACAAGGTCGCCTATGCCTTCGCCATCGGCGGGCTCGCCGCTCCCAACGAGGGCAGCCTGAAGGTCATGGCCGCCGTGATGGCCGCCGGTATGGTGCCGCCGCTCGCGATGGCCCTCGCGACCACCGTGCGCGGCCGGCTCTTCTCCAAGGCCGAGCGGGACAACGGCAAGGCGGCCTGGTTCCTCGGGGCCTCCTTCATCAGCGAGGGCGCCATTCCCTTCGCCGCGGCCGACCCGCTGCGCGTGATCCCCGCCGCCATGGCCGGCGGCGCGGTCACCGGAGCCCTCTCGATGGCCTTCGAGTGCACCCTGCGGGCCCCGCACGGCGGCATCTTCGTCGTCCCGCTGATCGGGTATCCGTTCCTCTACCTGCTCGCCATCGCCGCCGGCATGGTGACCACCGCCGGTCTGGTCATCCTCCTCAAGGGGATGCGCCGCACCGCAGAGCCCGCCGAGCCGCCGAAGGTCGCCGTGGCGGCCTGATCCGGCCGCCGCCCGCGATCACCGGCGGCAGCGTCACCGCACCCGCGCGCGGAGCTCCATCGCTCCGCGCGCGGTTGCCTCGCTCTCGTAGACCTCGCACATGTGCCGCCCGTCCGGCGTCGCGGTGTGCTCGACCTCCCACAGACTGAACTCCCGTCCGTCCAGCAGGACGAACGCGTGCTCGTACAGGCTGAATCCGGCGTCCCGCCCGTCGGCCAGGCACTGCCGGCCGCCGAAGGCCTGGGTGATCTGGTGGGCGTACGCCGAGCGCAGCAGCGTACTCACGTCCTCGCCGGGCCGGTCGGCGTTCTCCGCGCGACGCAGCACCCGCCGGGCGTGGTCGGCGGACTGCTCCACCGTGTACTCCCGGTACCGCTCCCTCGGCGAGGCGGCGGCGGCGAACAGGGCGCTCAACAACGCCAGGTCGTTCTCGGACCCGTCCTCCTCCTCGGCGGCGGTCAGAGTGGGGTCCAGCACGGCCTCCGCCGGGATCCCGCCGCATATCCGGGCGACCGCCTGGGAGAACTCGCTCTTGCTCGCGAAGACCTCGTACCGGGTGCTCCGGTCGCCCTCGAGCCGGTAGGCGGCCTCCCAGAGCGAGACCGATCCGCCGTCGGCCAGCAGATAGGTGTGGCGGTGCGTCTCCCGCCACAGGCCCGCCGACGGGCTGTGGTGCGTGGTGTACAGCGCGGAGCTGTGGGCGAGCGCCGTACCGAGGCGCTCGACCAACCGGTCCGTCAGGTCGAAGGAGTTGAGGGCGCGGCCCAGGAGTCGCTCGAGGTGCGCCTCGGTTGTCTCGTACGGATCGCTCAAGGTGGGTCTCCAGGCCGTCGCAGCTTGTCACTTCGCGGAAGCACAACGTAGCCCCTGGCTCTGACATCACGTCCGGGGTTCGGTAAAACGTCCGGGAAGAATCTGGGGTTCCCGCCACACCTTCAGGTCAACTTGCGTATATCTAGGCATGGTTAGCCCCGGTCTATGGCATTGCGCGCGACTATGGGCCGCATGGCAACGAATACAGTGGGCGTACCCCGTCAACAGGGCCTGCCCCGCAGTGGACCCGAGCGCGAACCGGCCGCGGCCCCGAGGGGGTTGGCCTGGCTGCTGGCCCTCACCGGGGCGGCCGGGGTGCTGGCCTCCTGGGTGATCACCCTCGACAAGTTCCTCCTGCTGGAGGACCCGGACTTCAAGCCCGCCTGCAGTCTCAACCCGGTCGTCTCCTGCGGCAGCGTCATGCAGAGCGAGCAGGCGGCCGCCTTCGGCTTCCCCAACCCCATGCTGGGCCTGGCCGCGTACGCCGTCGTGGTCTGCGTGGGAGCCGGCCTGCTCGCGGGCGCCCGCTACGGCCGCTGGTTCTGGCTCGGGCTCAACGCCGGGACCCTCTTCGGCACCGGCTTCTGCGGCTGGCTGATGGTCCAGTCGCTCTACGAGATCAACGCCCTCTGCCTGTGGTGCTGCCTGGCCTGGCTGGCGACGCTGCTGATGTTCTGGGCGGTCACCGCGCACAACGTCCGCACCGGAAACCTGCCCGCGCCGGGTCCGCTGCGGGTCTTCTTCACCGACTTCGGCTGGGCCCCGCCCGCCCTGCACGCCGGGGTGATCGGGATGTTGGTCCTCACCCGCTGGTGGGACTTCTGGACCAGCTGACGGCCGCACGCGTACGAGGGCCCCGGCAGCTGGAGGCTGCCGGGGCCCTCGTCACATCGCTCCACGGGCACCAGAGGCCCTGACCAGGAAGGGGAGCGGAAGTCAGCTGCCGGACGAGAGGTTGCCCGAGAGGACCGGGATGTTGCTGAGGATGTGCGAGAGCGGCTCGTCACCCTTGGCCTGGGTGGAGTTCTCGGCGCACTGCTGGGTCTGCGGGTTGGACAGGACCGGGATGTCCTGGACGCCGACGTTGACGAGGGCCAGGATCGACTGCACGTTGACCTTCGCCGGCAGGCCGATGCAAGGCTTGTTCAGGGTGCCCTGGACCAGGCTGAGCTGCGGGCTCATCGGGCCTTCGGTCTTCTGGTTGCCGTAGATCTGGGAGGCACCGTTGCCGTTGACGGTGTTGACCCCGGTGTCGTTTCCGATGGCCATGGCCGGGGCCGCAGCGGCAGCGCCCACGCCAACGGCAACAGCGGAGACCGCGGCAGCGGTCATGATCTTCTTGAGCATCATTGGTCCTTTTGTCGCACGAGTGCCCGCTAGTGGAGCGCCCTGATCAACTGGGCTTCCGGGGTCTTGGTTCCGCTGGTTCACTCAAACGGCCCGTACGGAGTGCGTTTATCCCCAGGGAGGGTGAGGCCGTACCGGACGCGTGCGCGAAGCCCGTACGCAGCCCGCAGTGGCCCGCGGCGACCGCCCGGCCGTTCATGATCCGGTTGCGCTCCGTGCGAGGTGTTCGCACGGTGGGTAAGGAGGAAGCGGATCACTCCGGTCCGCTTTTCCGTGCGACCACCCAGAAGGAACCTTCATGCACCGCACCAAGCCGTCCCGGCTCCGCGTCCTTGTCCCGTCGGCCCTCGCGGTCGTCATATTGGCCAGCGGGGCTGCCCCCGCGGCCGCCGCGGACGGTAGCTCCGCGTCTCTGAACGACCGGGTGGCGGCCGTCCAGGAGAAGATCGAGGGGATCGAGGAGCGCGCGGCGGCGGGTCCGATCGACGACCTCCTCGCCGGTATCACCAAGACGATCCAGGACCTCCTCAAGTCGCTGGAGGGCCTGCTGCCCGCCGGGGTGAAGTTGCCGGTGATCGAGCTGCCGAAGCTCCCCGCCCTGCCGGAGATCCCGGGGCTCCCGAACCTCCCGATCGAGATCCCCAATCTGCCGGCCGTTCCGACCGTGCCGACCGTTCCGGCCGTGCCGACGACGCCGACCACTCCGACGACCCCTACCACTCCGACGACCCCTACCACTCCGACCACTCCCACGACTCCGGCCGTGCCGCCGGTGAACCTCGTCCCCGAGATCCCCGGCATCCCCGACATCCCTGATATCCCCGTCCACTAGAAGGGGCGAGGCGGCGGCGGGAACGGGACGGATGGTTACGACTATTGGGCTGAACAGGTCTGATCCGCTTCGAAACCGTGTCGTCCGGGAAGGTGGAGCGTTTCGCTCGGTGTGAGCCCCGGCCTCGGGGCAGGACATCGAACAGAAGGTGCACTTCCCATGAACTCTGCTGCTGCCAAGAAGGCCGCCCTGGTCCTGGCCACCGCCGGTCTCGCTGCGGCCGGTGCCGCCGGCTCCGCCGTCGCCGACTCTTCGGCCGAGGGTGCGGCCGTGGAGTCCCCCGGCGTCCTGTCGGGCAACCTGGGTCAGGTCCCGGTCCACGTCCCGATCAACGTCTGCGGCAACTCCGCGCAGTTCATCGGCGCTCTGAACCCGGCGTTCGGCAACGTCTGCGTCAACGACTGACGTCAGTCGCATTCGGCACGTACGACTGTGGGCGCCACCGGCCTCGCCGGTGGCGCCCACAGTCATGTCGGGGGCCGTTCAGTGGCCGCCGCCGTTGAGCTTCACACCGCCGAGCAGCGGGGACGCCTGGGTGGCGCCGTTCGCGAGGTTCAGCGCTTCGGCGGGGGCGTCGTTGCGGACCTTGTTGACGCTCTGGACGGTGCCGACGACCTTGTCGACGTGTTCGCCCTGCTCGGCCAGGCCGTTGCCCACCGTCTGGGGGAGCGCCTCGGTGACGGGTCCGGCGGTGTTCAGCACCTCCGACAGCCCGCTCGTCACGCTCATGGGGGGCATCGCGGCCGGTGTCTCGGCGGCGAAGGCGGGAGCCGCGGCGCCGAGGGCGGCGACGGAGCCGGCGACGACAGCGGCAACCTGCTTGAGCTTCATGGTCGAAATCCTCATTCTTTTCGTGGGCAGAGGCGTCAGCGGCGACCGTCGCGCCGCTTTCGACCTGCGTAACGATTCCCGGCCGATACGGAAACGCGGACGGTACGGCGTACGGCAACGGCCGGAGAATCCGACAAGGAATTCTCCGGCCGATATTTCTTCTGATCACCGTTGATCCCGGTCAGGCGATTCGGGACCTCCGGTACAAAATCGCACCGCCCAGGATCAGGGCCGAGGCGAGGGCCGCGGCGGCGCCGGCCTGACCCGCACCGGTGGCGGCCAGTTCCGGCGGCGTGGCGAAGGCGGGCGCGGGAGCCGGCGCGGGGACGGCCGTCACCGGCGGGGCGGCGGCCGGGACGGGAGCCGGAGCCGGGGGCAGGTCGACCGGGATGTCACCGGCGGGGGCGGCCGGGGGCTGGTCCGCCGGACGGGCGGGCTCCGGGGCCGGCTGCTCCACGGGCTTGTTCCCGTGCGGCGGCTGGGGAGCCGGGGGCTCGTGCGCGACGGGCGGCGCCGGGGCGGGGGCCGGTTCCGGGACGGGGAGGGGCTGTGGCTGCGGTGCGGGCTGGGGCTGCGGTGCCTCCCCAACCGGGGCCGGGGCGGGCTCCGGCGCCGGGAGCGGCATGGGCGGCACCTCGGGCACCGGCTCGGGAGCCGGCGCGGGCGGTGGAGCCGGGTGCTCCCCGACGGGCTCGGGCTTCGGTTCCGGCTTGGGCTCGGGCAGCGGTTCCGGCTCCGGCTGCGGCAGCGGGGTCGGCGCGGGCAGCGGGGACGGGTGCTCCGCCTCGGGCGCGGGCTGCGGGGGGTGGTCGTCGCACTCCTCCTCGCCCTCCGGTCGCTCCTCACCCTCGCCGGAGTCGCCGTAGCCGTCGTCCCGGGGGCCTTCCTCGTGCCGGGGCGCCGCGTGCTTGGGGGCGTGCGCGCGGGGCTCCTCGTAGCGCCGTTGCTCGTCCCGGCGCTGTGGGGGCAGCGCGTGTCGGCCGCCCCGGCGCTCGTCGAGGTAGCGCTCGAAGGTCTCCGCGTGCTCGGGGCTCAGGTGGCGCTCGTAGTCGTAGTCGACGTCCGAGCCGGTCGTGGTGGCACAGGTGTTGCCCATCGAAGGGTTGAGCGCCGCGCCCCCGTCCACGCTGTTGCCGCACACGTTCGGCGCGAAGGTGATCGGTACCGAGACGCTGTTGCCGGACAGCACGCCCGGTGAGTGCGAGGCCTCGGCCATCGACCCGGGCTGCGCGTAGGCCGCGCCGGTCGCGATCGACAGCAGGCTGGAGGCGGCCGCCGCCGTGAGCATCCCCTTGCCCAGTACCTGTCGGCTCAGTACCTGTCGCATGGGTCCTTCCCTGTCTACCGGCACTGCGGCCGGTGCTGAATCGAAGGTGGCCCCGGAGTGCACCGCCGTGCACTCCGAGGCCACCCCGAGGAGGTTTGCCCTTGCGGGCTCAGGCACTTCGTCAGGCGTTGACGCAGGTGTTGCCGAACGCCGGGTTCAGCAGCGCGATCACGTTGACGGTGTTGCCGCAGACGTTCACCGGGACGTGCACGGGGACCTGGAGGAGGTTCCCGGACAGGACGCCGGGGGACCCCACGGCCGCACCGTGGGCGTCGGAGCCGGCCATGGCGGGCGAGGCGGCACCGGCGGCCATCAGAACGCCGGCGGCCAGCACCACTGCCTTCTTGTACTTCATTTGATTTCGATCCTTCCCGCAGAGGTGTATCCGCTGCACAAATAACAACGAGCGGCTCCGAGAAAAGAAACCGCAGATTTTCCGTGACTGCCGGGCAATTCACTCAGATGCCCAGGAGGTCCGGGTGCCCGGAATTCCGAGGCCTATTGCGGCCGGAATGCGCGGGCCCTGCACGCGGCGAGGCCGCCGCGACCCGAAGGTGCGGCGGCCTCGCCGGCGCGGGGCTTCGATCAGCTGCCGACGGACGCGTTGCCGGAGAGGATCGGGATGTTGCTGAGGATGTGCGAGAGAGCCTCGTCGCCCTTGGCCTGGGTGGAGTTCTCGGTGCACTGCTGGGTCTGCGGGTTGGACAGGACCGGGATGTCCTGGACGCCGACGTTGACGAGGGCCAGGATCGACTGCACGTTGGCCTTGGCGGGCAGGGCGATGCAGGGCTTGTTGAAGGAGCCCTGGATCAGCGCCATCTGCGGGCTCATGTGGCCGTACGTGGCCTGGTTGCCGTAGATCTGCGAGGCACCGTTGCCGTTGACGGTGTTGATCCCCGTGTCGTTCCCGATGGCCATCGCCTGCGGGGCCATGGCGGCACCGATACCCACGACGGAGGCGGCAACCGCTGCGCCGGCCACAAACTTCTTGATCATTATCGTTCCTTTTTTGGCAGGACTGCCCGGTACTGGAGCACCCGGAACAACGGTCCGCCCCCGGTTCGGGTTGCGTGACTTCACCCGGATGCCGCCGTTTCGGCCCGCGCTGTTGACGTTCAGGCGTTCACGCGGGTCTTGCTCTCGAACAATGTTCCAGTCCATAACGACCCGCCCGCCGCAACGGTGCGTGCCATCGCCCAAAAGGCCGTACGAGCGAGTCCGACGTGATTTCCAGCCTGATTTCTGACAAAGTTCACTCCTGTTTTGCCCCCTTGATCGAAAATGGAGACAGGGTGTTGGGTTCCTCCGAAGAATCCTCGGCACGCTCGGCCTGCTGTCCTGCCTCACACTTTCCGCGTACGCCTCCGCGGCGGGGGTCGGCGGCAACCGCCGGACCGCGCGAATTGCCGCGCGCCCCCTTCACTCATGTGTTCGATGCGATTCCCGCCCTGTCCGGTGGTGCCCACAGCCTGAATTCCACGTTCACAGGCGAAAGGCAGGGCCAATTCCTCGGTGTGCTCTTCGTTCAGACAGACGCGCGCCGCTGAACGCAGGAGACCACCCCACGTGTCTTCATCAGCACAGAGCCTCACCGTCCTCCACCTCGTCCAGCCCGTCGACGGAGGTGTCGCCCGGGTCGTCACCGACCTCGTCCGGGCGCAGACCGCCGCCGGACTACGGGTCTTCGTCGGCTGCCCGCGCGGCGGACGGCTCGCCGACGACGCCCGCGCCGCCGGGGCCCAGGTGCTCACCTGGCGCGCCGGGCGGGCCCCCGGGCCGGGACTGCCCGCCGAAGTGCTCGGTGCGGCGCGGCTGATCCGCCGCGTGCGCCCCGACCTGCTGCACGCCCACAGTGCCAAGGCGGGACTGGCCGGGCGGCTCGCCGTACGGGGCGCCCTCCCCACGGTGTTCCAGCCGCACGCCTGGTCCTTCGACGCCGTCGGCGGGGCGACCGCCGCGCTCGCGCTGCGCTGGGAGCGGTTCGGCGCCCGCTGGGCCGAGCGGGTGCTCTGCGTGAGCGCGTCCGAGCGCCGGGCGGGTGAGTCCGAGGGCATCACCGCCCGCTGGTCGGTGATCCGCAACGGCGTCGACCTCGGCCACTTCCGCCCCGGCCACCCCGACCGGGACCAGGACCGGGCCCAGGCCCGGGACGCCCTGGCGCTGCCCGCCACCTTCCAGGGCGACGGGCCGCTCGCCGTCTGCGTCGGGCGGCTCTGTGCGCAAAAGGGCCAGGACATCCTGCTGCGGGCCTGGCCGGAGCTGCTGGGCACGGTCCCTGACGCCCGGCTGGCCCTGGTCGGCGACGGCCCCGACACCGAGCGGCTGCGCCGCACCGCGCCCCCGGGCGTGTTCTTCGCGGGGGCCGCCGCCGACATCCGACCGTGGCTTCGGGCCGCCGATCTCGTTGTACTTCCGTCGCGGTGGGAAGGCATGGCGCTGGCCCCGCTCGAAGCCATGGCCTGTGGCCGGCCGGTCCTGGTCTCCGACGTCAGCGGTGCCCGGGAGAGCCTGCCGTCCGGCCACGGGCGGCTCTGCTTGGTGCCGCCCGAGGATCCGGCGGCGCTGGCCAAGGGCCTGGGCCGGCTCCTCGCCGAACCGCGGTTGCTCGCCGAACTGGGCGAGCAGGCCCAGCAGCACGCCCGGACCGACTTCGACGTGCGGCGGACCACGGACGCGGTCACCGGCCTGTACCACGAACTGCTGGGCAGGCCCCGGCCCTTGAACCAGGAGCGCATCAGCCGATGACGATGGACAGCGCACCCGCTCGGCACACCGGGCAGGGCGGCACGGGGGCCGCCGGCGGCAGCGCCTACGCGCCCGCACCACCCTCGGAATCCCGCCGCTCCGTGGCCGCCATCCATCCGCCGCGCGGCCCCAGGGCCGACCGGGCGCGGCCCGTCGTCCGGCCCCGGCGGGTACGACGCCGCGACGGTGTGCTCCCGCTGCTGACCGCCGACGCGCTGGCCGCCGTGGCGACCATGACGGCCGTGCCCGGACTGGAACTCACGCCCCGGACCGCCGTACCGGTCACCGCCCTGCTCGCGCTGCTGGTCACCGCCCTGCACGCGCAGGCCGGCCTGTACCGGCCCCGGCTCGCGCCCTCCGCGCTGCTCGAACTGCCCGCGCTGGCCGGGCGGGCCGCCGTCCTGTGGTGCGGGGTCGCCGCCGTGCTGGCCGCCGCAGAGCCCCGGCAGGTGCTCGGCTGGAGCGTGCTCCTGACCGCCGTCTGCCTTCAGGTCGTACTGGCGTGCGCGGGGCGCGGGTTCGTGAACCGGGTGCACCGCCGCTCGGCTGTCCGCCGGCCCCTCTCCGCCCTGGTCGTCGGCCCCGGCGACGGCGCGCGCGCGGTCGCCGCCGCCCTGCACGGGCGCCGCGAGTACGGGCTGCGGCCCGTCGGGATCGCCGACACCGGATCCGGCGCCGACGGGAAGGGTGGTCAGCTCCCGGTACTCGCCACCCACGAGGACGTCCGGCGGGCGGTCATCCAGAATTCCGTCCGGCACGCCGTGTTCACCCGCCCCGCCGAGGCCGACGAGCGCACCGCCGCCCTGGTCCGGCTCTTCCACGACCACGGCTGCCGGCTCTGGCTCGCCGACCCGGCCGGGACCGCCAAAGTCACCGGCATGCGGGTGGCGCAGCCCGCCGACCAGCTGTGGGGGTACGCCGTACAGCCGCTGCTGCCGCGTCCCGCCCGGCCGCTGGAGCGGCATGCGAAGCGGGCCCTGGACTCCGCGCTCGCCGCGCTCGCGCTGTTGGCCGCGGCCCCCGTCATGGGCCTCTGCGCGCTGGCCGTGCGGATCTCCGACGGACCGGGAGTGATCTTCCGACAGGAGCGGGTCGGCCTGTACGGGCGCCCGTTCACCCTGCTGAAGTTCCGCACGCTGCGCGCCGACCCGCACGAGTCCGCCACCCGGTGGACGGTCGCGGGCGACCGCCGGATGAGCCCGGTCGGCTCCTTCCTGCGCAAGTCCTCGCTGGACGAGCTGCCGCAGCTGTGGAACGTCGTACGGGGTGACATGAGCCTGGTCGGTCCGCGACCCGAACGGCCCTTCTTCGTCGCCAAGTTCAGCAGCATCCACCCCGGCTACGAGGCCCGCCACCGGATGCCCGTCGGGATCACCGGGCTCGCCCAGATCAACGGGCTGCGCGGAGACACCTCGATCGAGGACCGGGCCCGCTTCGACAACCACTACATCGACACCTGGTCGCTGTGGCAGGACCTGTGGATCCTCGCCCGGACCGCGGCCTCCTTCTTCCGCTTCCGGCTGGGAGGTAGCTGAGCATGAGCCTCGCCCTGCCGGGCCCCGCCCGGCCTCCCGACGTACCGGGCCCGCTGCGCCGGCACTGGCCGCTGCTGCCGCTCGCGGCCACCGTGCTCTTCCTGCTCGCCCCGCTCCCGGCCGGGGACGCGACCGCCTCCGGGAAGGTCGGCCCCGCCGACGCCGCCTCGCTGCTGCTGGTCTTCGTCTGCGGTGTGCAGGCGCTGAGGGGCCGGGTTCGGGCGCTGACCCCGCTGGGCGTGCTCGTGCTCGGGACGCCGGCCGTCGGCCTCGCGGTGGCGACGATGACGGCCGGGGACCCGTACGCGGCCCTGCCGGGCTTCGTGCGCTACCTCCAGGTCTTCGTGCTGGTGCCGGGCGCCGTCGTGCTGCTGGTGCGGGGCGCCCGGGAGTTCCGGCTGGCCGCCGGGTGCTTCGTGGTCCTGGCGCTGGTGCAGGGGGCGGTGGGGGTCGTGCAGTACGCGACCCATACCGGGGCCTCGTACCAGGGCGAGGACGTCCGGGCGGTGGGCACCTTCGGTCCCGGTGACGTGATGGGCATGGCCACGGTGGTCGCGTACGGGCTGGTCGTCGCGACCGCCGCCGCGCTGGCGCCGGGGCTGCCGCAGCGGGTCCGGCGGATCGCCGGCGGCTGCGCGCTGGTGCTGGTGGTGCCGCTGGTGCTGTCGTTCAGCCGAGGCGCGTGGATCGCCACCCTCGGCGCGGGCGTGCTGGTGATGGCGCTGGCCGGGATCCGGCGGGCGCTGAAGGTGCTCGTGGCACTGACCGCGGCCGGGGTCGTCCTGGTGGGCGGTCTCGGGGTCGGCTCCGCCATGGTGGCGGAGCGGCTGACCTCGATCACCCAGGTGTCGAGCGCGCCGGACCAGTCGGTGACCGACCGCTACACGATGTGGGCCGCCGCCGCGTCGATGTGGCGCGAACGGCCGGCGGTCGGCGTGGGCCTCAAGGGCTTCCCGGCCCACCGGGACGGCCACTCCTCGCTGGGGCTGTCCTCCGGCAGCGACACCGCCGGCGCCGGACAGGCGTACCTGCGCCAGCCGCTTCTGTCCCCGCACAACATGTACCTGCTGATCCTCAGCGAGCAGGGGCTGATCGGGCTGACCGCGCTCGCGGGCGGCTGGGCGGCGCTGCTGGTCGCCGGGATCCGGCGGTACGCGGCCGGCGGCGGGATCCGGGACTGCGGGCTGGTCGCGATCGGCCTGCTGGTGTGGCAGCTGACCGACTTCCTCTACGCGGACATCGGGGGGCCGTCCACCGTCCTCACCGGGGTGATCATCGGCTTGGCGGCCTGGTGGGCCCTTCCCTCCGGGGGGAGCGCGGGGGATGCCCGCCTGGTCGGGTCCGGCGCCCGTCCCTCCGGGCGGGATGCGGGTGGCGGTCACCTGGGCGGGCCCAGTGTCCGTCCCTCCGGGCGGGATGCGGGCGGGACCGGTTCGGGCGGGTCCGGCGCCCGTGCCTCCGGGCTGGATACGGGTGGCGGTCCCTTGGCGGCGTCCGTCCGTCCCCGCGGTGGCGGGCAGTCGGCCGCGTCCAGCGCCGGTCCCTGCGGGAAGCAGGCCGGGGATGGTCGCCCGGGCGGGCCCAGCGACGCCGGTCCCTTCCGGGGGAGTGCCGGTGGGACCGGTCCGGGCGGGGCGGGGCGGGCTGACGTCGGCGCCGGTGCGGCGGCCCGGTGACCGATACGACGCCTTGGCGGCCCGCGGCCGCGGCGACCGACCTCGCCGCGGCTGCGGGCCTTCCGTCACGCCCGACGCCGCCGGACCCGGCCGGGCCGGGCCGCGGACCGGTGTTGTCCGGCTCCGCCGGTTCCGCCGGGCTGGACGCCGTGGTGGCGGCGGATCCGGGGTTCGTGGCCGGGTCCTCGGGGCGGGGGCCGGTGTTGTCCACCGGATCCGTGGGTGAGGCGTCGGGCTCGGCCGGGCCGGTACCCGGTACGCCGCGGGGCCCGGTGCTCACCGGGCGCGCCGGCGCGCGGGCCGGTGGCACGGATACGGGTGCACCGCCCTCGCCCGAGCCCGTGCTCGGCTGCGGCGGTCAGCCGCGCGGTTCTTCGGGTGCGGGCCGTGCCCCGAGGGGAGGATGGTCCGGCCGGGTGGGCGCAGGACCCGCGTCACCCGGGTCGCCCGGCCGCGGTCGGGGTCGGGGTCGGCGGGCGGGCGGCGTGGCCGCGCCTTCCGGTTCCCGCAGCGGCGGCGCCCCGGCTCCGTTGGGGCGGTTCCTGGCCAAGGCCGCCGCCGTGACCGCCGGGTTGACCGCCGCCGGGGCGGTGTTCGGGCTCGTGCGGGACCAGACCATCGCGCACCTCTTCGGAGCCGGGCACGACAGCGACGCCTTCCTGATCTCCTGGACCGTCCCGGAGATGGCCTCGACGCTGCTGATCGAGGACGCCATGGCGCTGCTGATGGTGCCCGCCTTCAGTCACGCCCTCGCCCGGCGGGCGGCCGGCCGGGTCGGGCTGACCCGGCGGGAGGCCCGCGCGCAGGACCCGGTACGGCTGCTGGTCGGGGCGACGCTGCCGCGGCTCGTCGTGCTCCTGGCCGCCGTGGCCTCCGTGCTCATCGTGGCCGCGCCGCTCGTCGTCGCCGTACTCGCGCCCGGCCTGCCCGACCCGCGACTCGCCGTCGACTGCACCCGGTTGACGGCACTGACCGTGGTCACCTTCGGCATCGCCGGATACTTCAGCGCCGCCCTGCGCGCGCACCGGTCCTTCCTGCCGCCCGCCGCGATCTACGTCGCGTACAACGTCGGGATCATCGCCGCGATGGTCGCCCTGCACTCCCTGTGGGGGGTACGGGCGGCCGCCGCCGGGGTCGCCGTCGGCGGGCTGCTGATGGTGCTCGTCCAACTGCCCGCGTTCATCCGGAACGTGGGCTTCCGGCCGTCCCGCCCCAAGGGCGCCCCGCGCTGCCAGCGCGACCGGGACCGGCCCACCCTCATCGCCTTCGGGGTCATCGCCCCCGTCATCTTCTTCGCGGTCTTCCGGCAGTCCCAGGTGCTGGTCGAGCGGTTCCTGGCCGCGTCCCTGCCGTCCGGCGCCATCTCGCACCTCAACTACGCGCAGAAGGTCGCGCAGATGCCGATGGTGCTGTCGCTGATGATCTGCACCGTCACCTTCCCCGTCGTCGCCCAGGCCATGGCCGGCGGTGAGCTGGAGAAGGCCCGGCGCAGGGTCGAGCGCGACCTCGCCCTGGCCTCGCTCGCCGTCCTCATGGGCAGCGCGCTCGTCATCGGCTACGCCCCGCAGATCATCCAAGTCCTCTTCGAGCGCGGCGCCTTCACCCACCAGGACACCCTCGCCACCGCTTCCGTCATGCGGATCTACGGCCTCGGACTCCTCGGGCACTGCCTCGTCGGGGCGCTGTCCCGGCCCTTCTTCTCGACCTCCCGGCCCATCTGGTTCCCCGCGTTCGCGATGGCGGTCGGGCTGCTCGTCAACATCGTGGCCGGCGCCTTCGCCGTCGGCTGGTGGGGCACGTACGGCATCGCCGCCGCCAACGCCGCCGGCATCTCCACCACCGCCGTCCTGCTCCTCACCGGACTCGGCTCCCGGATCATCGCCATCCAGGTCCGCCGGGTCGCCGTCAGCATCGGCCGCCTCGGGGTCGCCGCCGTCGCCGCCTGCGGCACCGGCTGGCTCGCCGGGCCGATGGTCCCCGACCCGATGCTCAGCGCCGCGCTCGGCTGCCTGCTGATCCCGGCCATGTTCGGGGCCACCGGGATGGCCATACGGGCCCTCGAGGTCGTCGCCCTGCCCGCTCAGATCGCCCAGCTCACGTCCCAGCTCACCCAGAGGTTCCGCAATGTCCGCTGACACCGACACGGCGTCCGCCGCCACGGCGGGCCCCGCCCGCCGGGCCGCACCGCCGTGGGTCCTGATGTACCACTCGGTCGCCGAGTTCACCGATCCCGCCGAGGACCCGTACGGGATCACCGTCACCCCGCACGCCCTGGAGGCCCAGCTGCTGTGGCTGCGCGCCCGGGGGCTGCGCGGGGTGTCCGTTCGCGAGCTGCTGCGGGCCCACGCGGCCGGGCACGGCCGCGGCCTGGTCGGGCTCACCTTCGACGACGGGTACACCGACTTCCTGACCCGGGCGCTGCCGCTGCTGCGCTCCTACGAGTGCACGGCCACGCTGTTCGTGCTGTCCGGGCGGCTCGGCGCGGACAACGTGTGGGACCCGCTGGGCCCGCGCAAGCCGCTGCTCACCGACGAGGAGATCCGCGAAGTCGCCGCCGCCGGACAGGAGATCGGCTCGCACGGGCTGCTCCACCAGGACCTCACCACCGCGGCCGACGACGTGCTCCAGCAGGAGCTGCGCGGCAGCCGCGAACTGCTGGCCGAGCTGACCGGAACGCTGCCCGAGGGGTTCTGCTACCCGTACGGGTACCTCGACGCCCGGGTCGTCGAGGCGACCCGGGCCGCCGGGTACGGGTACGCCTGCGGGATCGACCCCGGGCGGTTCGCCGGCCGGTACGCCCTGCCGCGTACCCACATCAGCCAGGCCGACGGCGGCGGGCGGCTCCGGATCAAACAGCTGCGGCACCGGGTGCGGCACCTGCGGCGGGCGGTGCACCTGTGAGGGCGGTCAAGGCACTTCACGTGATCACCGGGCTCGGGGTCGGCGGCGCCGAACAGCAACTGCGGTTGCTGCTGCGGCACATGCCGATGCGTTGCGACGTACTGACGCTGACCAATCCCGGACCGGTGGCCGAGGGGCTGCGCGCCGACGGGGTCCGGGTGGTGCACCTGGGGATGCGGGGCAACCGCGACCTGGGGGCGCTGCCGAAGCTGGTGACCTTCATCCGGCGCGGCCGGTACGACCTGGTGCACACGCACCTGTACCGGGCCTGCGTCTACGGGCGCCTCGCGGCCCGGCTCGCGGGAGTGCGGGCCACGGTGGCCACCGAACACTCCCTGGGCGATGGCGAGATCGAGGGCCGACCGCTGACGGGCGGAGTCCGCGCCCTGTACCTGGCGAGCGAGCGGCTCGGCGCGGCGACCGTGGCGGTCTCGGACACCGTGGCGGCCCGGCTGGAGGGATGGGGCGTGCCGGCGCCCCGGATCCACGTCGTACCGAACGGCATCGAAGCCGTCCGCTTCCGCTTCGAGGAGGGCGTACGGCGGGCCACGCGGGCCCGGACCGGGCTGCCGGAACGGGCGTTCGTGGTCGGCGGGGTCGGGCGGCTGGTCCCGGGCAAGCGGTTCGACGTACTCGTGCGGGCGGTCGCCGCGCTGCCGGGAGCGCACCTGCTGCTCGCCGGGGACGGGCCGGAGCGGGCCGCGCTGCGGCTCCTCGCCGCCGAGCTGGGCGCGCAGAGCCGGATCCACCTGCTGGGGGAGCGGGATCCGCTGGGCGACAGCGCCGACGGGCGCACGCCCGGCATCCCCGCGCTGCTGGCCGCGATGGACGTCTTCGTGTCCCCGTCGCGGGAGGAGGCGTTCGGGCTGGCGGTGGTCGAGGCGCTGGCCGCCGGGCTGCCCGTCCTGCACGTCACCTGTCCGGCGATCGACGACCTCCCCGCCGCGCAGGCGCCGGGCGCGCGCCGGATCGGTCCGGGCACGGAGGAGCTGGTCGCCGCCCTGCGCGGGCACATGGAGGCGGGGGCGCGGCGGTTGCCGCCGCCGCCGGTGGTGCGCCGCTACGACATCGCGCACAGCGCGCGGCAGCTCCTGTCCGTGTACGAGCTCGCGCTGGGCTCGGCCCTGGCCCCTGCCCCTCAACCCCCCCTGTCGGGGGTGGATGTGGCCGCGCCCGGCTTCGCCGACGTCCCCCGGGGCTTCGCCCCGGACCCAGCCCCTCCGGTGTCGGCGGGGCCGGATTCGCCCGGGTCCGGGTCCCAGGCGGCGGCGCGGCTCGATTCAGCCGGGCCGTAGCGCCCGGGCTCGGCGGGGCGGCCACGGCTGATCCGTCGCTCCACCCCCGGCCGGGGCAATGGCCGGGGCCGAAGGAACTCCCCTCCACCCAGGAAGTGAGCAACGCACATGGCCGACACCGCCGACCAGAAGACGCCCGACCACCGTTCGGAGAAGAAGCGGCGCAGGGGCCTGCCGCCGCCACCCGCCTGGTGGCCCCTGCCCGTCTGCGCCCTGCTCGGGCTCGCCGCGGGCGGGGCGTACGGGGTCCTCAAGGCGCCGGAGTACGCCGCCACCAGCTACGTCGTCGCCGTGCCGGACGACACCACCGAGCCGGCCACCGCCCTCGGCTTCGCCCAGGCCTACGCCCGCATCGCCACCAGCAGCTCCACCCTCGCCCACGCGCAGCCCCGCGTGGGCATCACCGCCCGCGAGCTGCGGACCCAGGTGCGCGCCGAGACCTCCCCCGAGTCGCCGATGATCTCCATCACCGGTACCTCCACGAGCCCCGCCGAGGCGGCCGACATCGCCAACGCGGTCGCCGACGCGCTGTCGCTGAGCAGCAACAAGGCCGCCAAGAACACCGGCGTGCAGCTGCTGCTGTTCAACCAGGCCGTCGCCCCGGTCGATCCTGCCTCGCCGTCCGCCCCCGTCAGCGGCGCCGTCGGGCTGTGCGCGGGCGGGCTGCTCGGCGGCCTGTGGCTGCTGGCCCGGCCCGCCCGGCGCAAGGGCGCACCGGAGGAGCAGGCGGTCGTCGAGGAGTACGCCGCCCTGCCCGCGCAGGGTGAGCCCGCCGCGGCCAAGGAGAAGGAGTCCGTGCGATGAAGCAGGGCGCCGCCGGGGCCCTGTCGGTGACGCTGTGCCGCGACCCCCGGCAGTTCGCCGCGCTGGAGGAGTCGTGGAACCGGCTCGTCCGCCGCTGCTCCACCGCTACCCCCTTCCAGAGCCACGCCTGGCTGCACTCCTGGTGGCTGTCGTACGGCAGGGAAGGCCGGCTGCGGCTCGTACTCGTGCGGCGCGGCCAAGAGCTGGTCGGCGCCGCCGCGCTGACGCTCGTACACCGGCCGCTGCCGCGCCTGGTGCCGCTCGGCGGCGCGATCACCGACTACTTCGACGTGCTCGTGGCCGCCGGACACGCCGACCAGGTCGTGCCCGCGCTCGCGCGGGGGCTGCACCGGGCGGCCCGGGGCGCGGTCGTCGACCTGCGCGAGGTACGGCCCGGGGCGGCCGCCGAGGCGCTGTACGAGGCGTGGCCGGGGGTGCGCGGCAAACTGACCGACTCGACCTGCATGGAGCTGCCGACGCTGCCCTTCGACGAGCTGGTCAAGCGGATGCCGGCCTCCGGTGCCCAGCGGGTGCGGGCCAAGCTGCGCAAGACGGATGCCGCGGGGATCGAGGAGCACGAGGTCACCGAACAGGAGGTGCCACAGGCCGTACGGACCCTGCTGCGGCTCCACGAGAAGCAGTGGCGCGGCCGGGGCGTGACCCCCGAGCACCTGAGGCCGCGGTTCGCCGAGCACCTGACCCGGGCCACGCGGCGGATGGTGCGGGCCGGGGAGGGCCGGCTGACCGAGTTCCGGCTGGACGGGAAGGTCGTCGCGGCCAACGTCACGCTGCTGTCGGCCGGGCTGAGCGGCGGCTACCTGTACGGCGCCGATCCGGACCTGCGCGGCCGGAAGGTGGACGTGGCGACGCTGCTGCTGCGCTACGAGACCGGCCGGGCCCTGGCGGAGGGCCGGCCCGTGGTGAGTTTCCTGCGCGGCAACGAGCCGTACAAGAACCACTGGCGTCCGCGGACCGTCGTCAACCAGCGCTTCCTGCTGGCGACGCACGCGCTCGCGCCCCTGATGCGGCTGCACGAGTCGCAGGTGTCGGGGCGCGAGCGGGCGGTGGACGCGCTGCGCGAGGCGCTGCCGGCCGCCAGGGACTGGCGGGTGCGGATCAACGAACTGCGCGTGCGATGACCGGTCTAGAACGGCCAGCGGGAGTCCTTGCGCCAGTCGACCTTGAGGCAGACCGTCTGGTTGCCGACCAGCTTGGAGAGCCACTCGCTGAAATTCAGCGGCACGCACCACACCGGCTCGTCGGCGGGCGGCTTCGGGGGGTCCGGCTGCGGTTGCGGCTGGGGCTGCGGCTGGGGTTCGGGCACCAGCGGGCTCGGCGTCGGGGCGGGTGGGAACACGGGCGGGACCGAGGGTTCTTCGGGAATGGGCAGGGGGGTCGGGACTTCGGGTGTGGGGATCTCCGGTGTGGGGATCTCCGGTGTGGGGACCTCCGGTGTGGGGACCTCCGGGGTCGGGACCTGCGGGGTGGGGACTTCCACGGGCGGGACCGTCGGCACCTCGGGCATCGGGACCACCGGTGTCGGTACGACCGGCGTGGGGATCACCGGAGTGGGGATCACCGGCGTCGGGATCACCGGCGTCGGGACGGCCGGGCCGGGCTGCTGCGGGGTCAGTGCCTCGCGGAAGACCTGGGACGACTGGGGGTTCTGCTTGCACTGCCACACGCCGTGCGGGCAGTAGTCGGTGATGGTGTGGTAGAGCGGCTTGTGCTGTTCGATCCACTGCAGCATGCGCCGCACGTACTCCGGGTTGTCCCCGTTGCGGAACAGCCCCCACTCCGGGTACGAGATCTCCTTGCCGTGTGCTTTCGCGAAGTCGACTTGCTGCTGGAGCCCGTACGGCTGGTTGATCTGGTCGTCGAAGGTGCGGCCGGGAGCCTGGTCGTACGAATCCATGCCGACGATGTCGACCACGTCGTCGCCGGGGTAGCACCGGGTCCAGCCGATCGCGTCCGTGCCGCGGTTGGGGGCGAAATCGAACTTGAACTTCTGTCCCGGCACGGCGCGCATCGCGTTGACGATCCTCTTCCAGTACGTCTTCCAGCCCTCCGGGTCGGGCCCGCAGCGGTGGGTGTACGTGATGCCGTTCATCTCCCAGCCCAGCACGATCACCGTGTCCGGGACGCCCAGCGCCACCAGCCGCTCGGCCAGCCTCTGGAAGTGCCGGTCGTACTGGCCCTCCGCGCCGGCCCGGATCAGCTGAGCCACCTGGTGGTCGGGCACCCGCTCCTCGTTGCGCTCCTGCATCGGCACGTTGAGGACGAAGATCCGGTCGTCCTGGGCCCGGCGCCACGCGGCCCAGTGGGCCAGGAAGCTCACGTTGCCCTCGATGCCCGCCCACTGGTCGCCGGGCAGGTAGGTGTGCCCGACCCGGATCTCCTTGCCGCCGAGCCAGCGCGACAGGTACGGGATCCGTTCCACGCCGGGCGGCCCGTAGTCGAGGTAGGCGCCCATGGCGATGTCCGCGCCCTCGGGCGGGTCGTCGTCCGGTGCCGCGAGCGCGGCGCCGGTGACGAGCAGTGCGGCCGAGACCGTACCGATGCACATGCTCGCCAGTCGGCGGCGTGGTCTGGCCATGGCGTCTCCCGCGCTTTCCTGAACAGGTGTGCTTTCCAAAGACGTTAGGCATCACATCTGACGAACGGCCTGCCCGGTGGCCGCTGCATAGGCCATTCGCAGCTGCGCATCCTCCCCGCTTGGCCCAACCGGGTGAAAGAGCCCCGGGTCGCGCCGATGCTGACGAACCGGATGAGCCGGCGACCCCGCGACCCGGTGGCCGTCCTGGGCGCGGGGCGGGCCGCCCCGGAGATCGCCGCCCTGCTCGCGGAGGCGGGGGCCCGGCCTTCCCTGGCGGCCCGGCGTTCCCGGCTGAACTGGAACACCGTCCCGCACCCGGTCGGAACTCCCCTGGGCGGTGTGGCGCCCGGTGCTGCTCGGGCACTGGTCGCACCGGGCGGTGGCCGGTGGGGGAGCGGAGTCGCCCACGGCTCCTCATTCGGACCTTCCATGCGATTCGTGCACGGCGCGGGCTTCACGGCGGGGAGACTGGTGAAGGGAGTCCTGGAGCGCCTCGGCGCGCGGGGTCCACAGCCGGGCTCCACCGGTGGCGACCGCTTCGACCGGGCGCCGGCCGGGCATTCGAAGACGTATCTACGCTGAGATCCACGGTGAGAGGGGTCCGCGATGGGGCCGGAGCGAGCACAGGGCGGCCGTGGCTGGGTGCGCATCCCCGCCAGCCGGGCGGAGCAGCAGCCACCGGCCAGGCCGGCCACGGCGCGGCCGTACGGGGCGGGGGCGCACGGGGCGGCACCGTACGGGTCGTCGTCCTACGGGTCCGGGCCGTACGCGTCCGGCGAGCCGTGCGTGATCTACCTCTCCCTCCTCACGCGCTGGCAGGAGGCTGGACGCACCCTTCCGGGGCATCCTGACGAGGAGTGGGAGCGGCTGATCTCCCAGCCGTGCTGGCCCGGCCGTTAGGTGGTGTGACTGTTGGCAGCGGCGGAGCGCGACACAGCCGGGCCGGACCGTCCCCGTCCCGTGACCGGCCCCGCTGAGCGGCTGGCACTGAACAGCATGGGCAGCTTCGAGTGGGATCTGGTGGCCGGGACCCTGGCGCTGGACGAGGCGGGCCTGGCCGTCTTCGACCTGGAGCCGGAGGAGTTCGACGAGACGCCGGAAGCCCTGGGCCTGCGGATCCCCAACGACGACGCGGCCCGCCTGGCCGACACCGTGGCCGGGGTGCTGGACAGCGGCGAAGAGACGTACGGCGCGTACTTCACGGTGCGGCGGCGCGACGGCCGCGACCAGTGGACGCACACCCAGGGCCGGGTGGTGCGGGACGCCGCGGGACGGCCGCTGCGGATCGCCGGGATCGTCAGGGACGCCACGGCCGAGCTCGCGCACGTGAAGGTGCTGCGGAAGCTGGAGTCGGCGCGCACCCAGCAGGCCGCCATCGTGCAGCGCACCACGGAGGCCCTCTCGCGGGCGGTGACGGTCGACGACGTGACGGCCACCCTGACCGGCGCGGGCGCGCTGGAGCGCCTCGGCGCGGACGGGCTGGCGCTGGGCCTGGTCCAGAACGGCGCCATCAAGATCATCGCGCTGAGCGGGGAGTCGCTGGAGATCCTCGGCGAGCGCAGGTTCACCCGCCTGGACGGATCGCTGCCGCTGTCCCACGCGGTGATCACCAGGAAGGCACGTTTCGTCACCTCGCTCGCCGCGCTGGCCGAAGAATTCCCGCCGCTCGCGGACTACCTCGGCCGGATCCGCTACGACGCGGCCGCCTACCTCCCCCTCATCGCCCAGGCCCAGGCCATCGGCGGCCTCGTGCTCTTCTACCGGCGGCGCAGCGAGTTCAGCCCCGAGGAGCGCAACCTCTGCCTCGGCCTGGCCGGCATCGTCGCCCAGTCGCTCCAGCGGGCGCTCCTCTTCGACCAGGAGCGGGAATTCGCGACGGGGCTCCAGGCGGCCATGCTGCCGCGCCGGATCCCCGAGATCCACGGCGGGGAGATCGCGGTCCGCTACCACTCCGCCTGGAGCGGGCGGGAGGTCGGCGGGGACTGGTACGACGTGATCGCCCTGCCCCGTGACCGCGTCGGGATCATGGTGGGTGACGTACAGGGCCACGACACGCACGCCGCGGCCATCATGGGACAGCTGCGGATCGCCCTGCGGGCCTACGCGAGCGAGGGCCACCCGCCGTCCACCGTGCTGGCGCGCGCCTCCCGCTTCCTCGCCGAGCTGGACACCGAGCGCTTCGCCACCTGCATGTACGCGCAGGTGGACCTGGAGACCGGAGGCGTACGGGCGGTCCGCGCGGGCCACCTCGGCCCGCTGATCCGGCACACGGACGGGCGTACCGGCTGGCCCAACGTGCGCGGCGGCCTGCCGCTGGGGCTGGCCTCGGTCTTCGAACAGGAGGAGTTCCCCGAGACCCGCCTCGACCTCGTGCCCGGGGAGACGCTCGTCCTGTGCACCGACGGACTCGTGGAGGAACCGGGGACCGCGATCAGCCAGGGCATGGACGCCCTCGCCCACGCCGTCCGCAGCGGACCCCAGGAGGCCGGGGCGCTCGCCGACCACCTCTCGGACCGGCTCTGGGAGCGCTGGGGTTCCGGCGACGACGTGGCCCTGCTCGTCCTGCGCCGGGCACCCGACCCGGGCACCCGGCGCGCTCCCCGGATCCACCAGTACATCCACCAGGCCGACCCGGAGGGGCTCTCCGAGGCCCGCTACGCCCTGCGGCAGGCCCTGCGCGACTGGGGCGTGCCGGAACTCGCCGACGACGTGGAGCTCGCGGCCGGGGAACTGCTGGTCAACGCCCTGCTGCACACCGACGGCGGGGCGGTGTTGACCATGGAGGTGCTCCCCGAGCCGGTGCGCAGGATCCGGCTGTGGGTCAAGGACCGCTCCAGCGTGTGGCCGCGCCGGCGCACCCCGGGCGAGGCGGCCACCACGGGGCGCGGGCTGCTGCTGGTGGACGCCCTGGCCACGCATTGGGGGGTGGAGTCGCGGGGAGAGGGGAAGGCCGTCTGGTGCGAGTTCGACGTCGGGGGCGGCGTGCGCGGCACAGGGTGAACGCGCGCTCACGCCGGGTTGTGGCAAGTGGGGCGTGGGGTGATGATGCGGCTATGCAAAGGATCACGTTGTGCGCCGGCTGAGCAGGGGCACGGTGACGGGCCTCTTGGCGTTGCTGCTGCTGGCGGCCGGGGTGCCGACGGTCGTGGACTGGACGACGGGGCGTCCGCACGCGGACCCCGGGTGCCAGACGGTCGCCTTCATGTCGATGACGGGCGTCGCGCCCGAGTGCCGGTAGCGGCGGCTACCGGACCGGGCGTTCCGCGGGCCTCGGCCTTGAGGGACGGCCGCGGCGGGCCTCAGTGGCGGGCCACCAGTTGGATCTCCCGGCGGTCCTCCGCGACCGTGTCGATGGACTTTGGCATCAGGCCCGAGCGCTGGATCTCGTTCAGCCGGACCTCGGCCAGCGCCGGGCCGGAGTGAACGCCCGGGGTGAAGCGGAGCGAGCCGGTGGCCTCCCACGCGTGCTCGCCGCCGTCGCAGTGCGCCTCCCCGCCGCCGAAGGCGAGCCGGGTGCCGTCCTGGAGGACGGACGCCGCGATCTGAACCGTCCCCATGGGTGACACGGCGGTGCAGTGGTAGGTGCCGGAAAGGGTGATCGTGCCGTCGTCACTGATATGACCGTACGGCTGTACGGAAATTCCCTGCTCGAATACTGTGGCGGTGGCCGGGGCGGTGAATGCCGCCGTTGCCGCCAGTGCGGACAGAGCTGCCAGTGCCATTCGGGAGCGGGGCGTGCCCATCGTTCCTCCGGGGGTGCGTGTGGTCGGTGCGCAAGGCGGTATTCCGCCGGAACGCATTGTGGTGGCAGCCGGCCGGCAACCGGCCGCACGTACGCGCGGTCGCGCTCGTGTCGGTGTGTGCAATGGCCCGCTCGGGCGCGTGAGACCGGCCTCGACGTCGTTCGTCAACATCGGCGGGGCCTCGTACGGGGCGCTCGGGGGCATGTGGGCGTACGGCAGCGCGGGGAAGCGCCACCCGGTGGTGCGCACGGGTGAGCCGGCGACCGGCAAACCGCTCGTCTTCGATTCCCCGGAGGTCGGTGAGCGGGCCGAGGGACGGGTCTGTTCGAAATCCCGGAAAACGGGTGCGTTGCACGGCTCCAGGACCAGGACGCGAACATCCAGACGAATTCCGGAGGGGGATTCTGGAGCCTGTAGCCCGGCCGGGTGAAAGGCCGTGAAAGGCCCGGCCGGGGGAGCACTAAGGTGCGGCGCATGACTTCAACCCAAGCCGAAATCGACCGGTCCCAGCTCGGCACCCTTTCGGTGCTCGCCTGGATCGGCGACCCCTCCGAGGGCCACGACATCCCGTACCTCCTCGCCTACACGCTCGGCGACGGCCCCAAGGGCCGCGAGGCCGGAGAGGAGGCCGCGCGCGGGCTGCTGGAGGAGATCGGCCTGCCCATCGGCGACGTGGTCATGGACGGCACCCGCAGCCCGAAGACCTTCGCGGTGCAGATCCTGCTGGCGGACAACCAGATCGCGCTGACCCTCCCCGGGCTGAACGCGACCTGCACCGCCCCCGACGAGTGGGTCGCCGCCGCGAACGAGAGCGGTCAGGCGTACTTCCTCTTCGCCACGCGCGCCTGGCCCGAGGCCGTTCCCGGCCGACCGGTGACCGCGGAGATCCTCCAGGGCTTCGCGGGTGACGAAGAGGTGCTGACCAGCAGCGCCCACTGCGTCCTCACGGTGCAGAGCCTGCAGCGGTAGCGCCACGCACCCTCCGGCCGCCGGGCTCCCAGCCCGCCCGGTGGCCGGTCCCTTCCGTCCGGGTCCCGTGGGGCGTCAGGGCCGGTCGAAGGCGAACCGCAGGGAGCGGACGCGGTTGTCGAAGCTGGAACCCGCCAGGTCGGGCAGGCCCACCGCGCGCAGGTCCACGGGCCGGGTCAGGAGCTCGCGGAACAGCGCCTTCATCTCCACCCGCGCCAGGTGCGCGCCCAGGCAGAAGTGCGGTCCGCCGCCTCCGAAACCCAGGTGGGGGTTGGGCGAGCGGGTGATGTCGAAGGCGTCCGGGTCGGGGAAGACGACCTCGTCGCGGTTGGCGGAGGCGTAGTAGAGCACCACCTTGTCGCCGGGCCGGAACAGGTGCCCGCCCAGGGTGTGTTCGGCGGCGACCGTGCGGCGGAACTGGATGATCGGGGTCGAGTGCCGGATCATCTCGTCGACCGCCCCGTCGGCGTACTTCTCGAAGTCGCTGAGCAGCAGGCCCCGTTGTTCGGGGAAGTCCGTCAGCAGGGTCAGCCCGTGGGTGATGGCATTGCGGGTGGTCTCCACCCCCGCCACCATCAACAGCGAGAAGAAGGCGCCGAGTTGCCGGGCGCCGAGCGCCTGGCCGTCCACATTCGCGCGGACGAGCGCCGAGATCAGGTCGTCGGTCGGATGGCGGCGCCGCTCCCGCCCGATCCCCGCGACCATCCGCTGCATCCGCGCCAGCGCCCGCAAGCCGCGCCCGGGCATCCGCAGCCGGGCCGCCCACCCCCGCTCCACGCCGATGTTCTCCGAAGCGTGGTCGACCCGGTCGGCGATCTCCGCCCGGTAGCGCTCGGGGATGCCCATCATGTTGCAGATGACTTCCAGCGGCAGCCGGGAGGCCACGGCCGAGACGAACTCCTCGGGCCGCTCGGCGAGTACGTCGTCCACGATCCGGGCCGCGACCGCGTGGATGTCCTTCTCGGCCGCCGCCAGCAGCCGGGGCGTGAAGGCCCGCTGCACGATCTTCCGCAGCTGCGCGTGGTCCGGCCCGTCCAGGTTGACCATGGAGTCCCCGAACAGAGCCCGCACCCACCGGGCAGGCTCCGGCGTGGTGACACCGGGCGCACTGGCGAACACCTTGGGCAGGCGGCTCGCCTCCTGCACGTCGGCGTGCCGTACGAGGGCCCAGTGGCCGCCGTGCCCTTCGGGGACGAAGACGGGAGCGCCGAGGGCGCGCAGGCGGGCGAAGGCGGCCAGGCGGTGGTCGGGGGGCTGCTGCCAGAACCCCGGATCGGCCAGTTCCCCTCCGGGGCCGATGGGGGTGTCGTGCCGCTGTGCCGGGAGCGCCATGGGCCTGTTCTCTTCCTGTCGCCGTTCTGCTGTGCTGCTGAACGGGTCGGAAGGCGTCGGGGTGACGGGTCCGGCGCGGGGCCGTCGCGCCTCAGCCGCCGACGGAGCCGGATCGGGCGGGGGTGTGCGGCGTACGGCGGGCGCGGGTGCTCAGGATGACGCCGATCACCACCGTGGCCGTCGCGACGAGGCCCGCGTAGAGGACGGCGTACGGGCCCGCCCAGGTGCAGAGCAGGAGCGCGAGGGCGGAGAGCGGCAGGACCAGCTGCTGGGCGAGGCCGCGCTTGAAGTGCCGGGAGTGCAGGAACCACACCATCAGCAGGAACAGCGCCGACGGGACGGTGACGGCGGCATTGGCGGCGAGCTGCGAGACGTGTGCCTTGCCGACCGCGTGCTCGACGGCGACCTCGATGCCCGCGCCGATCGCCGCGCCCGAGGCGAAGATCAGCAGGTGACCGTAGCCCCACGGGATGGCCTCGCGGTTGGAGGTCAGCCGCTCGTGCATCGGCACCGCGAAGTAGATCCACCACGCGGCGAAGACGATCAGCAGCCCGCCCGCGGCGATGGGCAGCAGCTCGCCCAGCGCCTCGTGCTCGTCGACCGCCGACTTCACGGCCACGGTGCTCGCGGCGATGGTCTCGCCGAGCACGATGATGGTGAACAGTCCGTACCGCTCCACGATGTGGTGGGCGTGCCAAGGCGTCTGGTGCCTGCGCTCGGCCACCACCGGGACGAGGAGCTCGGCGACGACCATCACCAGGAACAGCCAGCGCTTGGCTCCGTCCGGGGCGAACAGCAGCGCCACCCAGCCGGCCTGGCACAGTACGAGCCCGGCCGCGTACTTCTGCGCCGCCGCCCGCGCCGCGCCGCTCTCCCCGGCCGCGGCGCGCAGCCACTGGGCGGTGAGCGCCACGCGCATGATCAGGTAGCCGATGACGGCCACGGTCCAGTCGTTCTCGTCGAAGGCCCGGCTCACGCCCGCCGCGTAGACGAGGACGCCGGCGATCTGGACGAGCGTCGCGATCCGGTACGGCACGTCGTCGCAGTCGTAGGCGGAGGCGAACCAGGTGAAGTTCATCCAGGCCCACCACACACCGAAGAAGACGAGGAAGTAGCCGATCAACCCTGTCCACGGATGGCCCTCCGCCAACGCGTGCACCAGACGCGCCCCGGCCTGGGCGATCGCGACGACGAAGCACAGATCGAAGAACAGCTCCAGAGGGGTGGCCGCCCGGTGGCCCTCGTCGCGGCTGCGGGCCCTCATCGGTACGTACGTCATACGGCTCAGGACAGCAGTGCCCGGCTGCCTGTCCGGCGAGGCGCGCGGTCCGCACGGCGCCGGTACCCCGGTCGGCGTCTTCGGGGGCTGAGCGGAATCGGGAGCGGAGGCGGACGTGGGGGCGGCCGTACCCTTGAGGCATGCGCACCGCCCCCGCCTCCGAACCGCAGCCCTCACAGCCGTCGCAGTCGGCGCGGCCCGAGGAGAAGCCCCGGCCGAAGCCCAGGCTGGTCTTCGACGACCCGCTGGACCAGCAGTCCTCGGACGACACCGACCGCGGCTGGGGCGAGCGGCCGACCGCCGGCGGCAGCACCGCCGACCTGGCCCGCTTCCTCGACGAGAAGCCCCCGCACCACATCTGAGCCGCCGCGACGGTCAGAAGGCGTCGCGTGACCCCGGTGCCGCGGGACCGCTGCCGGACCGCTGGGTGACGAGGGTGTCGCGGATCTCCTTGAGGACCTCCAGCTCGGTGATCTCCATGGTCTCCTGCACGCCTTCGCGGGCCTTGCGGCGGTCCTCCTGCTTGGCGAGGTACTTCGCCATCGGCAGCACCATCAGGAAGTACACGACGGCTGCGGTGATCACGAAGGTCAGTGTGGCGTTGAGGACCGAGCCCCAGAGGATCTCGACGCCCGTGGGCTGCCCCTGCGCGTCGAGGCCGCAGGGGGCCTTGATGCACGACTTGTAGACGTCGAGGTTCTTCGTGCCGATGGCGCCGACCACGGGGCTGATGATCCCCTTGACGATCGAGTTCACGATGTTCGTGAACGCGGCGCCGATGACGACGGCCACCGCCAGGTCGACCACGTTGCCGCGCATCAGGAAGGCCTTGAAGCCCGCCAGGACGCTCTCTTTCTGCTTGCTCACCACTGAGCCCTTCTTCACATGTGCCGAATTTGGAGCCAACGGTTCCGAAAGCTACGGCAGTCCGGGCCCGGTGTGTCCAATCGGTCCCCACGGCAAGGTGACTTGACTGCGCACGCGTGCGAATCAGCACAACGTCACCGCCAGCCGCGCCACAGTGCCCGCCCCCACGAGCGTCCGCGCGGTGTCCCGGGGCACGGACAGGACCACCAGCGCCCCGCCGTCGCCGACATCGGTCTCCGGATCCGGCACTTCGGCGACCCGAGCCCCCGCCGCCACCACCCGGGGCGGCCCGGCGCGCTCCGCCGCGACGACGTCCACCCGGTCCCCGGGGCGCAGCAGCCGCACCGTCGCCGCGTCCGCGATGCGCACGGGCGCCGAGACCATACGTACGACCGCGGGCGGCGGCTTCGTCACGGGCGGCGCCGCGACCAGGGAGGCCCGCGCCTCCGTCCCGCTCACCGCGAGGGCGGCGGCCACCACGGCCAGCCCGGCCGACGCGGTCCGCCGCCGCCGCCGCACCGCGCGCCGCAGCCGCCCCGCGCCCCGCCCGACACGCAGTGGCGGAAAGAGCGGGACCGGGCGCGCGGGGGAACACGCGGACGACGAAGGGGACGACGAAGCGGACGGAGAAGCGGAGAAGGGAGAGGAACTGGCCGGAGAAGTCCCGGACATGACGACCACCACCAAGCTGAGTGAGTTCCGGTGCCCGGATCCAGCGCCCGGACACCCCTCACGATCCGCCGCCCCGCCGGATCCCGCTCGCCCCTGTGGACAATCCCCAGGTTGTGGACAACTCCGTCACCCGCGGGGAGTCAACTCCGCGGCCCCACCCGGCAGGTCTCCGCGAATCCCTGGCTGGTCAGGCCGAAGGCGCTGTTGACGCGCGAGCGCCAGTTCTCCAGGGCGACCATCGCGGTGAGCTCCACGAATGCCGCCTCGCCCAGCCGCGCGATCAAGCCGGCGGCGAGCTCGTCCGTGACCCCCGGCTCGGTCTCGGTCATCGCCTCGGCGTACTCCATGACCAGCAGTTCCAGCTCATCGAAGGTCTCGGGGGCCTCCCGCCACCGCGGCACCTGCTCGATCTTCTGCGCCGACAGGCCCATCCGGCGGCCCTCCCAGTAACCGAAGTCCAAGCACCACGAGCAGTTGATGCGGGCCGCCGAGGCCATCACCGCGAGGTGCTTGAGCCCGGGGTCGAGGGCGTTCCACTTCGCCGCCTGGCGTTCCAGGCGGACGTACGTGGACATCACGCGCGCGTTGTGTCCGTACGCCAGCCCCGGTTCGAGCACCTTGCCGTAGGTGCGGCGCGAGTACCAGACGCCGATGCGCATGAGGAGGGTGCGGGGCGGGCTGAGCGAGATGCGCGGCATGACGGTGTCTCCTGAGGCCGTGGTCCCGGACCGCCTGTTCCGGCGGCCCTTCACCAGCTGAGACCGGACAGCCCTCCGGAATGTGACAGCCCCGCGGGGCGACCCGCCGGACGGCCTGCCGTCGGCTACCGGGACCAATCGCAGTGCATCGGGCTTGAGCCGGGACTTGTCCCGGCACAGCGCGAAGAAGCAGGAACCCGCCGAGACGGTCAGCCGACCGTGGTAGGAATCCCCTCCCTTCAGGGAGGGGAGCGAAAGTCAAGGGAGGTCGATGCCCAGGTCCCAGCCGTCGTGGGCGTGGGTGCACAGGCAGGCGCGGGATTCCGTCGACGGGAGGGCCGCCACCGCGTCGAAGAGGACCTCGCGCAGGCGGCCGACGTTCTCGCCGAACACCTTCAGGACCTCGGTGTGGGACACACCCTCGCCCGTCTCGGCGCCCGCGTCCAGGTCCGTGACCAATGCCATCGAGGTGTAGCAGAGCCCCAGCTCGCGCGCGAGGACGGCCTCGGGGTGGCCGGTCATGCCGACGACCGACCAGCCGGCCGCAGCGTGCCAGCGCGACTCCGCGCGGGTCGAGAAGCGCGGGCCCTCGATGACGACCATGGTGCCGCCGTCCACCGGCTCCCACTGGCGGCCGCGCGCCGCCGCGAGCGCCACCGATCGGCCGACCGGGCAGTAGGGGTCGGCGAAGGTGGTGTGCACGACGTTCGGGACGGTGCCGTCCGGGAGCGGCTCCCCGTCGAAGTAGGTCTGGGCGCGGGACTTCGTACGGTCGACCAGCTGGTCGGGGACCAGCAGCGTGCCCGGCCCGTATTCCGCCCGCAGGCCGCCCACCGCGCAGGGGCCCAGCACCTGGCGGACGCCGACCGACCGGAGCGCCCACAGGTTGGCCCGGTAGTTGATCTTGTGTGGCGGAACGGTGTGGCTTCGCCCGTGCCGGGGAAGGAAGGCCACCTCGCGGCCGGCCAGCTCACCCGTGTACAGGGAGTCGCTCGGGGGCCCGTACGGGGTGTCCACCTGGATCTCGGAGACGTCCTCCAGGAAGGAGTAGAAGCCCGAGCCGCCGATGACACCGATCTCTGCGTTCGCCATGGCGCCCACCCTAACCGGGCACGCCGAAGACCCCGCTGCCCGGAGGGGGCGGCGGGGTCTCGTAGGCGTGGCCTCGGTGGGCGCAGTCCGGGTGGGCCCGGTCAGGCGGCCGAGGTGGAGCTGCTGCCCGTGCTCGACGACGTCGAGGAGGACGAAGCGGCGGGAGCGGCGGCGGCGGTCGACGCCCCGGACGTCGTCGCGGGCTTCGAGGCGGGGGTGCTGCTCGACGAAGCGCCACGGCTGTCGTTCCGGTAGAAACCGGAGCCCTTGAAGACGATGCCGACCGCGGAGAACACCTTCTTCAGGCGTCCGTCACAGCTCGGGCACACGGTCAGCGCGTCATCGGTGAACTTCTGCACGGCCTCAAGGCCCTCACCGCACTCGGTGCACTGGTACTGGTAGGTCGGCACGAATTTCCTCCTGGCACTCTGACTCGATGAGTGCTAACGACGCTCCATGGTGACGTATTCCGGCGGATCAGTCCACCGTCACCGGCGTGCGGTGACCGATCCCACGCTCGTTCACCCGGGTACGGGCGGCCGGCGCGGACGCCGGCGAGGACGAGCTGACGATCCGGCTCGGGGCTTTCGGCGCCAGCTTCGCGCGCAGCGCCAGCAGGGTGGCCAGCGCGAGCGCGGTCGCCACCAGCGGCACCAGGAAGCCGTACGAGGACCCGTGCGCGTCCGTCAGCCGGCCGGCCAGGGTCACGGCGACGGCCTGCCCGAAGGCGACCGCTCCCGTCAGCCAGGTGAAGGCCTCGGTCCGCGAGGCGGCCGGGATCAGCTGCTCGATCATGGTGTAGCCGGTGATCAGCGCCGGGGCGATGCACAGACCGACGACCAGGCCGAGCGCGCCCAGCAGGATCATCGAGTTCGCGGCCCACAGGACCGAGGCCGCGGCGGTGAGGCCGATGTAGCCGAGGATCAGGCGGCGGCGCGGGCCGATCTTCCAGGCGATGGCGCCCATGGCGATGCCGGCGATCATGTTGCCCGCGGCGAAGACGCCGTAGAGCAGACCGTTGGCGCCCGGGTTGCCGATCTCCTCGGAGAAGGCGGCGAGCGAGACCTGCATGCCGCCGAAGACGGCGCCGATGCCGATGAAGGCGACGATCAGGACGCGCAGGCCCGGGAAGGACAGCGCGGAGGCGTGCTTGTGACCGTCGGCCGGGCGGGGGGCCGACTTCGGCTCGGTGGAGCGCTGGGCGGCGAAGAACAGGCCGCCGAGCAGCGTCAGGGCCGCCTCGGTGGCCAGACCGGCCGCCGGGTGGATCCCGGTGCAGAGCGCGGTGGCGAGCACCGGGCCGACGACGAAGGTGAACTCGTCGGTGACGGACTCGAACGCGGCCGCGGTCGGCAGCAGCGGGGAGCCCTCCAGCTTGGCCGCCCAGCGGGCCCGGACCATGGGTCCGACCTGCGGGACGGAGGCGCCGGCCGGGACGGCGGCCAGCGCGAGCGCCCACAGCGGGGCGCCGAGCAGGGCGAGCGCGGTCAGGGCGCTCACGGCGGTGGTGTGGAGGAGGACGACCGGCACGAGGACGGCGCTCTGGCCGCGGCGGTCGGTGAGCTTGCCCATGACCGGGGCGAACAGGGCCATGGAGACGCCGGTGACGGCGGCGACGATGCCGGCGTCGCCGTAGGAGCCGGTGGCGTGCTGGACGAGGAGCAGGATGCTCAGGGTCAGCATGCCGAAGGGCAGGCGGGCGGCGAAGCCGGGGAGGACGAAACTGAGGGCGCCGGGTGTGCGCAGGAGCTGCCCGTAGCCGGGGCGGGCGGACGTGTCGGTCGTGACCGCGGATGTCACGGCCTGGCCTTTCCGCTGCCTGGTAGAGCGTCCCCGTCTGCGGACGGTGCGCCGCCTTGTGAGCGACCGCACCCGTACATGTGGGAGCCCCGAGAGCTGTCCTCTTGCGCAGAACCGAGTGATACCTGGGCGCCCACCGCGGGTGGTGCCACGGCCGCTTTGCGGTCGCGCCAGCTCTGCGTCAGGCAGAGTTGGTTCGATCTGGTGTGCCTTCATCGTACAGGGGAATCCACTATCACGCCCTGTGATTACGGCGACAGGCAGTGTCTTCACCTGCGATTAACCGGAGCTTCGCATTCCAGTACCCCTGAAATGCGGCAAAAACCGGCTATACACCACCGAAAATGGCCGAATTAGAACGTCGCTCTAACTCCGCTCTACCGCGTTTCTCCACTCGTGCCCAGCCAGCCCGCGAGCTTTCCGCCCCGCGCCACCGCCCGCAGCCGTGCCTCGGCCGCGTCCCGCACCGGGTCCGTCGCCACGACCAGCAGCTCGTCCCCGCGTCGCAGCACGGTCGAGGGCATCGGTACGAAGCTCTTCGCGTCGCGGACCACCAGGGTCACCGACGCGCCCGCCGGCAGCCGCAGCTCGCTGACCTCCACGCCGTGCATCCGCGAGGCGGGCGGGATCGCGAAGGACAGCAGGTGTCCGCGCAGCTTCTCCAGCGGCGCGGACTCGATCCCCAGGTCGGCCGCGGCCTCGTCCGATTCGCCCAGCTTCAGCTTGCGCGCCAGCCACGGCAGGGTCGGCCCCTGCACCAGCGTATAGACGGCGACCAGCACGAAGACGATGTTGAAGACCCGGTCGCTGCCCTCGATCCCGGACACCATCGGGATGGTCGCCAGGATGATGGGTACGGCCCCGCGCAGGCCCGCCCACGACATCAGGACCTGCTCCGGCCAGGGGATCCGGAAGGGCAGCAGGCTGACGAAGACCTCCAGCGGTCGCGCCACCATGGTCAGCACCAGTCCGATGACCACCGCGGGCCAGAAGTCGTGCACCAGCTCGTGCGGGGTGACCAGCAGGCCCAGCAGCACGAACATGCCGATCTGGGCGATCCAGCCGAGCCCGTCCGCGAACCCCCGGGTGGCGGGCCAGTGCGGCAGCTTCGCGTTGCCGAGCACCATCGCCGCCAGGTACACCGCGAGGAAGCCGGAGCCGTGCGCCATCGCGCCGGCCGCGTACGCCGCCACGGCTATGGCCATCACCGCGATCGGGTAGAGGCCCGAGGCGGGCAGGGCAACGTGCCGCAGCCCGTACGCCCCCAGGAAGCCGACCGCCAGGCCGATGGCCGCGCCGATCGCCAGCTCCAGCGCGATCTTGCCGATCAGGACGTACCAGTCGTCCACCGGGCCGACGGTGGCGAAGGCCACCACCAGGATGAGGACGGGAGCGTCGTTGAAGCCGGACTCGGCCTCCAGTACGCCCGTGATCCGGGACGGCAGCGGCACCTTGCGCAGCACGGAGAAGACGGCCGCCGCGTCGGTCGAGGAGACGACCGCGCCGATCAGCAGGGCCTGGCGCCACTCCAGGCCGACGAGGTAGTGCGCGGCCGCGGCCGTCACGCCCACGCTGATCGCGACGCCGACCAGGGACAGGGAGACCGCAGCCGGCAGGGCCGGTTTGATCTCTTTCCACTTCGTGCCCAGACCACCCTCGGCGAGGATCACCACGAGCGCCGCGTAGCCGATGACCTGTGTCAGCTCGGCGTTGTCGAAGACGACATTGCCGATGCCGTCCTGGCCTATCGCGATGCCTATGCCGAGATAGATGAGCAGGCTGGGGAGGCCGCTGCGTGAAGAAAGGCGCACCGCCGCCACGGCGACGAGCAACACGAGCGAGCAGACCAGCAGAAGCTCATTGAGCGTGTGGACAGTCAGCGGGCGGCCCTTTCCTCAAGGCGCCCGGCGGATCGTTCCTCCCGAAGGCGCGCTCGGCAAGTACTTCGTTACCTTACCTAATCTTTGACGATTCCTTGACCTGCTCCTCACATTGTGAAACGCCTCTTCGCCCCTGTCCCCGTGGACCTTGACCCCTGGAGGATCAACGGCACCGGTCCTGCGCCTATGGTTGCTCCCAGCACTCCCAGGACCACCCTGCCCCTCTAAGGACAGCGATGCCCGCCAATGAATCCGGACCTTCCGTCAAGAAGAAGGGACGACGCGCACGCCTTCTCGTGCTCGTCATGGTCCTGGCGCTCTTGGCGGGCCTCGGCTACGGCGCGTACTGGAGCGTGGACACCGTGCGCGCCTCCTTCCCGCAGACCACCGGCTCCCTGAAGGTCCCCGGCCTGACCGGGACCGTCGACGTCAAGCGCGACGAGCGGGGGATCCCCCAGCTCTACGCCGACAGCGACGAGGACCTCTTCCGCGCGCAGGGCTTCGTCCACGCGCAGGACCGGTTCTGGGAGATGGACGTACGCCGCCACATGACCTCCGGCCGGCTGTCGGAGATGTTCGGCCCGGAGCAGGTGGAGACCGACGCCTTCCTGCGCACGCTGGGCTGGCGGCACGTTGCGCAGGCCGAGTACGACACCAAGCTCTCGCCCGAGACCAAGAAGTACCTGCAGGCCTACGCCGACGGGGTCAACGCGTACCTCAAGGGGAAGTCCGGCAAGGGCCTCTCCGTCGAGCACGCCGCCCTCGAGCTGAGCGAGAGCTACGCGCCGGAGCAGTGGTCGCCGGTGGACTCCGTGGCCTGGCTCAAGGCCATGGCCTGGGACCTGCGCGGCAACATGCAGGACGAGATCGACCGCTCGCTGATGTCGACCAAGCTCACGCAGGCCCAGATCGACGAGCTGTACCCGCCGTACCCCTTCGACCGGAACAAGCCGATCGTCGAGGGCGGCGCGGTCGCGGGCGGCAAGTACGCGCCCCAGGGCGGCGCGGGCGCCGCGGGCTCCGGCTCGACCGGCGGCTCCGGTACGGGCTCCGGCTCCGGCTCGGTATCGGGCTCGGGTACGGGGTCCAGCACGGGCACCCCCACCGGCCTCGCCGGCAACGCCACCGCCCAGGGTGCGAGCGTCGGCCTGCGCACGCAGCTCGCCGCCCTCTCCGAGACCCTGGACGAGATCCCGGCCATCCTCGGCCCCAACGGCAGCGGCATCGGCTCGAACTCCTGGGTCATCGCGGGCAAGTACACGACGACCGGCAAGCCGCTCCTGGCGAACGACCCGCACCTCTCCCCGCAGCTGCCCTCCGTCTGGTACCAGATGGGTCTGCACTGCCGCGCCGCCTCGCCGCGGTGCCAGTACGACGTGGCCGGCTACAGCTTCTCCGGCATGCCCGGCGTGGTCATCGGCCACAACGCCGACATCGCCTGGGGCATGACCAACCTCGGCGCCGACGTCACCGACCTCTACCTGGAGCAGATCCAGTCCGAGGGCTACGTCTACGACAACAAGGTGCTCCCCTTCACCGTCCGTGAAGAGGAGATCAAGATCGCGGGCGCCGCGAGCAAGACGATCACCGTCCGCAGCACCAACAACGGACCGCTGATCTCCGACCGCAGCGACGAACTCGCCGCGGTCGGCTCCCGCGCGCCCGTGGCCAGCTCCGCGCCCGACCGCGGCGACGGCTACGCGATCGCGCTGCGCTGGACCGCCCTGGACCCCGGCAAGTCCATGGACGCGGTCTTCAAGATGAACCGGGCCAAGGACTTCCCCAGCTTCCGGGCCGCGGCCGCGGACTTCGAGGTCCCGTCCCAGAACCTGATCTACGCCGACAACAAGGGCGCCACGGGCAACATCGGCTACCAGGCCCCGGGCCGCATCCCGGTCCGCGGCCAGGGCGACGGCCGCATGCCGGCCCCCGGCTGGGACCCGAAGTACGCCTGGAAGGGCGGCAAGGACGGCAACGCGGGCTACGTCCCGCAGAACGAGATGCCGTGGGACCTGAACCCGGCGCGCGGCTACATCGTCACCGCGAACCAAGCGGTCGCCGAGAACGGCACGGGCCAGGGCAAGTACCCGTACCTGCTGACCACCGACTGGGGCTACGGCGCCCGCAGCCAGCGGATCAACGACCTCATCGAGGCGAAGATCAAGGACAGCGGCAAGATCTCCACCGACGACATGCGCACCATGCAGATGGACAACAGCAGTGAGATCGCCGCGCTGCTGACCCCGATGCTGGCCAAGATCCAGGTCTCGGACCCGGACGTGCGCTCGGCGCAGAAGCTGCTGGAGGGCTGGAACTACACCCAGGAGCCCGACTCGGCCGCCGCCGCGTACTTCAACGCGGTCTGGCGCAACATCCTCAAGCTGTCCTTCGGCGACAAGATGCCGAAGGAGCTGCGCGTCGAGGGCAGTTGCACGAACGTGCAGGGCAACGGCAACGGCCCGAGGGACGACCTGGCCGAGCTGGTCCGCGAGTGCGGCAGCCGCGGCTCCGACTCGGCGCAGCCGGACGGCGGCGACCGCTGGTTCGAGGTGGTCCGCCGCCTCGTGAAGGACGAGAAGTCCCCCTGGTGGAAGGTGCCCGGCACCCGCACCAAGGCGGAGGTCACCACCCGCGACGGGCTGTTCGCGCGGGCCATGGAGGACGCCCGCTGGGAGCTGACCGCCAAGCTGGGCAAGGACCAGTCCACCTGGAGCTGGGGCCGGCTGCACCAGCTGACGCTGAAGAACCAGACCATCGGCACGGAGGGCCCCGGCTTCATGCAGTGGCTCCTCAACCGCGGCCCGTGGAACCTGGGCGGCGGCGAGGCCACCGTCAACGCGACCGGATGGAACGCCTCCAGCGGGTACGACGTCACTTGGGTGCCGTCGATGCGGATGGTCGTCAACCTCAACGACCTCGACAAGTCCCGCTGGATCAACCTGACCGGCGCCTCGGGACACGCGTACCACTCGAACTACACGGACCAGACGACGATGTGGGCCAAGGGCGAGCTGCTGGAGTGGCCCTTCGGCAAGGAGGCCGTCGACAAGGCGACGGTCGAGACCCTCACCCTCAAGCCGTAGCGGTCCTGGGCATCACGGGCTGAAGCGGCGCACCCCCGACGGGGTGGCCACCGCCTGGACGGGGTGGTCGTGCGGTTCCTCCGGGATCCGCGCGACCACCTCTTCGTCGTAGAGGAGCACCACCAGCGCCGGATGCGCTCCGGCGCGCTCCAGCCGCTCCAGCACCCGGTCGTACGAGCCTCCGCCCCGGCCGAGCCGGATCCCGCGCCCGTCCACGGCCAGTCCGGGCAGCAGTACGGCGTCGGCGGCGGTCACCGCGTCCGGCCCGAGCCGCGGCCCTGAGGGTTCCAGCAGCGGCAGCTTGCCGGGGTGCGCGGTCGCGGCGAGGCTGCCGTGGCCCTCGTACAGGCCCCAGTCGAGGTCGTTGTCGGGCAGCAGCAGGGGCAGCAGCACCCGCTTCCCGGTGGTCCGGAGCACGTCGAGCAGTTCGAGCGTGCCCGGTTCGGTCCCTATGGAGACGTACGCGGCGACCGTGCGCGCGTGGGCCAGTTCGGGCAGGGCGAGGGCGGTGCGGGCGAGCGCGTGGGCCGCCGTACGGCGGGAAGCGGGGGACAAGGCGCGGCGGGCGGCGAGCAGTTCTCGGCGCAAAGCTCCTTTTTCGGGTGGCCGGGATGCGTTTTCGGGCGGATCTTCCTGCACGGTCGACTCACATATCCTTTCTCATCGGGTGCTATCCGGACGTATTGACCGGTACTGCGGATCAGGTTCGGTGCGACCCACTATCGTTCTGCCCATGACTCAGTTGCACCCCGTGATCAAGAAGGCCGTCATCCCGGCCGCGGGCCTCGGTACTCGGTTCCTTCCGGCGACCAAGGCGACGCCCAAGGAAATGCTGCCCGTCGTGGACAAGCCGGCCATCCAGTACGTGGTCGAGGAAGCCGTCTCCGCCGGGCTGGACGACGTTCTCATGATCACAGGACGTAACAAGCGGCCTCTCGAGGACCACTTCGACCGGAACTACGAGCTGGAGTCCGCGCTCATCGCCAAGGGCGACGACGACCGGCTGAAGAAGGTCCAGGAGTCCAGCGACCTGGCCACCATGCACTACGTCCGCCAGGGCGACCCGCGGGGCCTGGGCCACGCCGTCCTGTGCGCCGAGCCGCACGTGGGCAGCGAGCCCTTCGCCGTCCTGCTCGGCGACGACCTCATCGACCCCCGCGACCCGCTGCTGCGGCAGATGGTCGACATCTACGGGCGCACCGGCGGCACCGTCATCGCCCTGATGGAGGTCGACCCGGCCAGCGTGCACCTCTACGGCTGCGCCGCCGTCGAGCCCACGGACGCGCCGGACGTCGTCCGGATCACCGGGCTGGTGGAGAAGCCGGACGCCGCCGATGCGCCCAGCAACTACGCCGTCATCGGACGCTACGTCCTCACCCCGGGGATCTTCGGCATACTGCGGGAGACCGAGCCGGGCCGCGGTGGGGAGATCCAGCTCACCGACGCCCTGCAGAAGCTGGCCGCCGACGAGAGCGTGGGCGGCCCGGTGTACGGCGTGGTCTTCCGAGGCCGCCGCTACGACACCGGGGACCGGGGGGACTACCTGCGGGCCATCGTCCGACTCGCGTGCGAGCGTGAGGACCTGGGCCCGGAGTTCCGCACCTGGCTTCACCGTTACGTCACGGAGGAGATGTAGCACCTTGAGCAGTTCCGCACCGCAGCATCCTCAACCGGCGGGCGGCCACCACCGCCTGTGGTCGGTGGACGAGCACCTCGCGGACATCCTCGCCACCGTCCGGCCGCTGGAGCCCATCGAGCTCCAGCTGCTGGACGCCCAGGGCTGCGTCCTGGTCGAGGACGTCACCGTGCCCGTCGCCCTCCCGCCCTTCGACAACAGCTCCATGGACGGGTACGCCGTCCGCACGGCCGACGTCCAGGGTGCGAGCGAGGAGTTCCCCGCGGTGCTCACGGTGGTCGGGGACGTCGCGGCGGGCAGCGGAGACCTGCCCACCGTCGGCCCCGGCCAGGCCGCCCGCATCATGACCGGCGCCCCGCTGCCGCCCGGCGCGGAAGCCGTCGTACCGGTCGAGTGGACCGACGGCGGCACGGGCGGCGGCGCCGCCTTCGGGATGACCCCCGCCAGCGCCGCGCCCGAGGGCGCGGGCGGCGAGGTACGGGTCCACCGCGCCGCCGAGCCCCGGGCGCACGTCCGCTCGCGCGGAAGCGACGTACAGGCCGGTGACCTGGCGCTCGCCGCCGGGACCGTCCTCGGCCCGCCGCAGATCGCCCTGCTGGCCGCCATCGGGCGCGGCACCGTCCGGGTCCGGCCGCGGCCCCGGGTGGTCGTCCTGTCCACCGGCAGTGAGCTGGTCCAGCCGGGTGAGGCACTGACCGCCGGGGCGATCTACGACTCCAACAGCTTCGCGCTCGCGGCCGCCGCCCGGGACGCCGGAGCCATCGCCTACCGGGTCGGCGCGGTCGCCGACGACGCCGACACCCTGCGCTCCACCATCGAGGACCAGCTGATCCGGGCCGACCTGCTGGTCACCACCGGCGGCGTCAGCGTGGGCGCGTACGACGTGGTGAAGGAGGCGCTGACCTCCGTCGCGGCCGGCGACGACGCCGCGGACGCCGGCAGCGTCGACTTCCGCAAGCTCGCGATGCAGCCCGGCAAGCCCCAGGGCTTCGGCACCGTCGGGCCCGACCACACCCCGCTGCTGGCCCTGCCCGGCAACCCGGTGTCCTCCTACGTCTCCTTCGAACTGTTCGTGCGCCCCGCGATCCGCGCCCTCATGGGCCTGCCGGCCTCCGAGACCGGCCGGCCCAGCGTGCGCGCCGTCCTCAAGGCCGACAAGGCGCTCGGCTCCCCGGCCGGCCGACGCCAGTTCCTGCGCGGGAAGTACGACGCCGGGAGCGGCACGGTCAGCCCGGTCGGCGGATCCGGCTCCCACCTGATCGCCGCACTGGCGCACGCCGACTCGCTGATGGTCGTACCGGAGGACGTCACCTCGGTGGAGCCCGGGACGGAGCTGGAAGTGGTCCTGCTCGGCTGAGGACCGGCCGGTGCGGGTAGCGTGTTGCACCACACAGGCCCCTTGCGGGCCCGGAGCGGGAGCGGCACGGAGATATGAGTACGCACAGCAGGCTGACGCACATCGACGAGGCCGGCGCGGCCCGCATGGTCGACGTCTCGGAGAAGGACGTCACCACCCGGACGGCCCGCGCCAGCGGACGTGTCCTCGTCTCGCCCCGGGTCATCGAGCTGCTGCGCGGCGAGGGCGTGCCCAAGGGCGACGCCCTCGCCACCGCGCGGATCGCCGGGATCATGGGGGCCAAGAAGACCCCCGACCTGATCCCGCTCTGCCACCCTCTGGCGGTGTCCGGGGTGACGGTGGACCTGGCGGTCGCCGACGACGCGGTCGAGATCCTCGCCACCGTGAAGACGACCGACCGTACGGGCGTCGAGATGGAGGCGCTGACCGCCGTCGCGGTCGCCGGACTCACCGTGATCGACATGGTGAAGGCCGTCGACAAGGGTGCGGTCATCACCGATGTCCGGGTGGAGGAGAAGACCGGCGGCAAGTCCGGCGACTGGACGCGCTCGTGAACGCCCCGCGCGGCGGCGAGGTCCACAGCCACAGCCACCCTGCCGAGTCCCCGGCCCCGGCGCCGGGCATCACCCCGCCGGCTCCGCCCGCGGCGCGCGCCCTCGTGGTCACGGCCTCCAACCGGGCCTCGCAGGGCGTCTACGCCGACAAGGGCGGCCCGCTGCTGGCCGAGGCCCTGGAGCGGCTCGGCTTCACGGTGGACGGCCCCCGCGTCGTCCCCGACGGCGACCCCGTCGAGCGGGCGCTGCGCGAGGGCGTGGCCGCCGGGTACGACGTCATCCTCACCACCGGCGGCACCGGCATCTCGCCGACCGACCGCACGCCCGACGCCACCGCCCGGGTGCTGGACTACGAGATCCCGGGCATCCCGCAGGCCATCCGCGCCGAAGGCCTGGCCAAGGTACCGACGGCGGCCCTGTCCCGGGGCCTGGCGGGCGTCGCCGGCCACACCCTGATCGTGAACCTGCCCGGCTCGACGGGCGGGGTGAAGGACGGCCTGGCCGTCCTCTCGCGGCTCCTGCCGCACGCCGTCGACCAGCTCCGCGGCGGCGACCACCCCAGACCCGCGGCGGCTTCCGGGAGCCCGAGCTGAACGGCCCCTCCTGGCCGGTGGTCCTGACCGACGGCGATGTCACGCTCCGGCCCATAAAGCTGCGCGACCAGCGCGCCTGGCGCGAGGTCAACCGGCGCAACCGCGACTGGCTGCGGCCGTGGGAGGCCACGATCCCGCCGCCAGCGCCCTGGGGGCCGGTGATACACCGGCCGACGTACCGGCAGATGGTCCGCCACCTGCGGGCGGAGGCGAACGCCGGCCGGATGCTGCCCTTCGTGATCGAGTACCAGGGGCGGCTGGTCGGCCAGCTGACGGTCGCCGGGATCACCTGGGGCTCGATGTGCGCCGCCCATGTGGGCTACTGGGTGGACCGGGACGTGGCGGGCCGCGGCGTCATGCCGACGGCGGTCGCGCTCGCCGTCGACCACTGCTTCGGCAAGGTCGGGCTGCACCGGATGGAGGTGTGCATCCGGCCGGAGAACATCCCGAGCCGCCGGGTCGTGGAGAAGCTCGGATTCCGCGAGGAGGGGCTGCGGCCCCGCTACCTGCACATCGACGGAGCGTGGCGGGACCACCTCGTCTACGCGCTCACGGTGGAGGAGGTCCCGGAGGGCCTGCTGCGCCGCTGGCACCGGGCGCGCACGCAGGAAAGTCCGCCTCCGAAAAGCGCGTAATCGATAACGCGTTCGAATTCACGGCCGGTTCGCCCATAACCTGATCCGAAGAATCAGAAAAAAAGTCCGTGATATCAGCCGGATCGCGCGACACACCGACTCAATTGGCTGATCCCCTCGGCCGCGCCCCTCTACGGTGTGGGGTGTGAGCAGCAGCGGCCTCATCTACGCAGTCATTGTCGGGGCCTGGGCCGCCTACTTGGTGCCCATGTGGCTCCGGAGGCAGGACGAGCTGAACGAAGCCCGTCCGACGGAACGCTTCTCCACCGCCATCCGGCTGCTTTCCGGCCGGGCGGGAATGGAGCGCCGTTACGCCAAGGGGCTGCGTGAGCGCGGTGACGAAGAGGCGGAGCCCCAGCCCCACGCGGACCCGGACGCGACGACGGAAACGGTGAATTCCGTGGACGCCGACGCCCGGGCCCTCGGCGTACCCCCGACCAGGACCGAGCCGAGAGCCAGCGAGGCCGAGCGGGTCCGCCGCCAGCAGCGCCTCCAGGTGCTCGCGCGCCGCCGCCGCACCACCGCGCTGCTCTTCCTGGTCTTCACCGTCGGCGCGGTCGTCGCCGCCGTCGGCGGACTGGGCTACCTCTGGGCGCCGGCCCTGCCGGCCCTCCTGCTGAGCACGTACATCGTGCACCTGCGGGTCCAGGAGCGACGGCGCTACGAGTTCACGATGGACCGCCGCCGCGCCGAAGCCGCAGCCCGCAGCCTGCGCGAGAACCGCCCCCGCCGCCGCGAGCCAGAGGCCCCCGCCGGATCCGAACCGGACCCCGCCCCACCGGTCTCCCCGCAGGAGGCCGGCCGGCGTGCGCTCGTCGAGCAGACCGACCACGCCGAGTGGGTCGACCAGCAGCGCGAACGCGAGCGCGGGCCCGCGCGCGGCGACAGCTGGGAACCGGTCCCGGTCCCGCTGCCGACGTACGTGACGGCCCCGGTCGCCCCCCGCGCCACCGGCCCCGCGACCCCGGACGCCTGGAGCGCGACCCGCTCCAGCACCGCCGAGCCGACGGAACCCCGCCTGCGCGCCCAGCCCTCCCCGCCGAAGCCGGACCCCAAGCCCCAGACGACCACCCCCCGCCCCCGCGGCCAGGGCCGCGGCCGCACCCCGCTCTTCGACCAGTACGAGAGCGAGGACCGCCCCCGCGCGGCCAACGAGTGAGGTGACCTGCACGGACGCTCCCGGTAACCCGTTTTGGAGCACCCGCGCGGGGATGCTAATGTTTCACACGTCGCAAGGGCCTGTGGCGCAGTCTGGTAGCGCACCTCGTTCGCATCGAGGGGGTCTGGGGTTCAAATCCCCACAGGTCCACAGACGACAGTTCACGAGTAGCTCTCGGGAACGTCACGAGATCCCGTCCGGTCGAAAGACCGGGCGGGATTTCGGCGTTTCCGGGGTTACCGGGCAGTCGGAGTGGAGCCGATCTCGACCACCCGGGCCCACGGGGGCGGTGAGTCCGGGACGTAGTCGGGGTCGTTCTCGTCCCATGAGGCGGCTGAACGTCGCCGAGGGAACAGACCCACCACCGTCCGGCACGGTGGGCGCGTGGTCGGCCAGGGGGTCTGGCCGTCGGTCAGGACCACGATGACGTCGGGGCGGTGCTGCGCTCGGAGGGCCTTGGCGATGCCCGTACGCAGGTCCGTACCTCCGCCGCCCATCAGCGGGATTCCCTCGCCACGGCACAGCGGGTGCACGACGCGGGCAGCCGCGTCGCACGGCAGTACGGTGATCAGGTCGCGGCGGCCTCCCACGGCGCGGGAGATCGCGGCAACCTCGAGGAGCGCGCTGCCCAGTTCGGTGTCACTGACCGAGCCGGACGTGTCGATGACCACGCAGACCCGGGGCGGCTTGCGCCGCAGGCTCGGCAGGACGACGCCGGGCATCGCGCCCGAGCGCCGCGACGGACGGCCGTAGGTGTAGTCCTCGCCCGCGCCGGAGCCGGAGGTCGCCGAGCGGACGGCCGCGCCCAGCAACTCCCGCCATGGCTGCGGCGGGTGGAACGCCTCCTCGGCCCAGCGCTGCCACCCCTTCGCGGCGGTCCCCGGACGGGCGGTGATGCCCTGTGCCACCCGGAAGCGGACCGCGTCCCGTTCCTGATCGCTGAGGCCGTGCGCGCCGTTCGGTCCCAGTTCCCACTCCCGGTCCAGTCCGTCGGCGCCGCTGCCGCAGTCCAGCCAGGCCGCGCTCCGCGTACGCGGCCCGAGCTGGAACTGGCGGAGGTAGTCCTCCATGAGCTCCCCCGTGGGCAGCCCCAAGGACGCGGGATCGACGGCGCCTTCGGGTTTGACCAGCCCGTCGCCGAACACGTCGTCGTTGATCTCGCAGTCCGCGGCGATGTTCATCCGCAGCCGTTCCCCCGGGCCGGTCAGACCGCGCTCCCGCGCGACCCGGTCACCGCGCCCGTGGTGGTCACGCAGGAGGTGGGACACCTCGTGGACCCAGACCCCCGCCAGTTCCTCCACCGGCGTCCGGTCCACGAACGTCGGCGAGACGTAGCACCGCCAGTACCGGTCGACGGCCATCGTCGGGACCCGCCGCGACTCGACGGTGTGCAGGGCGAACAGGGCCGTCGCCAAGTAGGGCCGGACCCGGGCGGCGTGCAGTCGGGCGGCGAAGAGCTTGTCGAGGTCGAGGCTCGGCGGGCCCGCGTCGTCCGGGGTCACCGGCCGGCCTTCGCGGCGAGTGCGGCGGCACGGGCGGCCGCCTGGTCCGCGCGCCGGGACAGGGATACCGCTCCGGCGAGCTTGTCGATCGACGCCGGAACGTCCCAGTCCTCCTGGCGCAGTGTGGCGAGGGTGGTCGCGGGGACCACCACCAGGTCCGGGGCTCCGGTTTCCAGCGCCCGGACCAGGAGCGCCCAGGCCGCGTCCCAGCGTGACTTCTCCGGGCGCCCCCGGACCGCCTCCACCACGCCGTCGAGCACGGCCTGGCGCAGATCGCCCCGCTCGGGCAGGGCGGCGCCCGCGGGGTCGGCGAGAAGCACCTCGGGGTCCGGGAGGTCCATCCGGTCCAGGCTCGCCAGCAGCTCAAGACCGGGGCCGTCTCCCACGGTGCCCCTGACCAGCTGGGACAGTACGTCGCGGGAGGAGCCGGCCGCCGTCGCGAAGGCGATCAGGCACAGGGTCATCTCCCAGGTCCGGGGTGACGGCCAGGGGCCGCCCCGGCGGGTTTCACCGCTGGGCAGTCGGTGCACGAGCGTGGGGCGGGCGGAGAGGAGCCCGCACACCGCGCGGCGGGCGAAGTGCACGGCCGGCGACAGCTTCTGCGGGTCGAGCCGGGGCAGGGTCGCCCGGGGCCACGTCCCACCGAGGCCGCGTACGACGACCTCGTGGTCGTGGGTCCACTGGAGATGAACGAAGCGGTTGGCCAGGGGCGGGCTCAGCTCCCAGCCGTCGGCGGCCGACGACCGCGGATTGGCGGCGGCCACGATCCGGACCGCGGGCGGCAGTTGCAGGGAGCCGATCCGCCGTTCGAGCACGAGGCGGAGGAGGGCGGCCTGAACGGCAGGCGGCGCGGTGGACAGTTCGTCCAGGAACAGCAACCCGCGGCCGGCCCGTACGAGGCGCACGGCCCAGTCCGGCGGGGCCATGGGGACGCCCTGCTCCGCGGGATCGTCCCCGACGACGGGCAGGCCCGAGAAGTCGGACGGCTCGTGCACGCTGGCGATCACCGTGGTCAGCGGAAGGTCCAGGGCCGCGGCGAGCTGCGTCAGGGCTGCGGTCTTGCCGATCCCCGGCTCACCCCACAGCAGCACGGGCAGGTCGGCGGCCACGGCCAGGGTGAGGGCCTCCAGTTGGGCGTCGGGGCGCGGTTCCGTGGTCGTGTCGCGCAGCAGGGTCAGCAACTCGCCGGCGACGTCGAGCTGGGAGGCGTGAGCGGCGAACGGGGTGCATGCGGGCATATGTGATCACCTAGGGGTTCGGGTTCGTGGTGAGCCGGGTGGATGCGGGGGACGGAGTCCCCCGGTTCAGCGGAAGGTCGCGCGGCGGCGGTGGGAGCCGTGGTCGCGGGAACGGCGGCGGTCCGGGTGGAAGTGGTCAGGTCCGAGTCCGAGACCGCGTCCGGTCAGATCCGACCGGTACAGCCCGTAGGTGATCCGCCGCTGCGCGGCCGTCTCCAGCTCGTCCCGCAGAGCGCCGGCGCGCAGCAGCGCGGCGGGGCCCAGCAAGCCCTCGACGACGGCCAGCGCCCCGGCGGTGTCGCCGTGGTCCAGGCGTTCGCGTACGCCGGTGAGGCAGTCCGGATGACGGTGCGCCTCGTCGATCGCTCGCAGGCAGGGCAGCGGAGTGCCGGTCAGCGCGGCGAGCAGTTCCTCCCGCCGGACTTCGGCGGGATCGTGGTCCAGTGGGGTCAGTACCCCGTCGACCAGGCCGATCCGGTGCTGAGCTCCCCGGCACTCCACGAGGCGTGGTTCTCCTGCCCGGTCCGCCGCCTCCCCGAGGTCCAGCCGGGACGGGCCGGTCGGCGCGTAGTCCGGTACCAGGGCCGAGGCGACCAGCGGGTGCAGCCGATCGGCCTCGATCGAACCGGTGCGGAGCAGGTCCAGGTCGGGCAGCACCCAGGTCGCCGCGTCGGGCAGGACGGGCAGCGCGCGGGCGCCGCCGTCCGCGGACGGCCGCGCCGTGACGCCGTCCCTGTCCGCGCCCAGGTCCAGGACCAGCCGATGCCGGGCCCCGAGCCGGACGGTGACGGAACCCGCACCGGCGGGCCGCCCTTCGGCGCGGAGCAGAATCCCCGCCTCTGCCGCCCACCGGTCGACGGCGCAGCGGTGCCCCTGCGGGACTGTCTCCAGCAGCTCCGGGGCAGGCGCGGGACGATCGGCCCCGGACCGGATCCGCAGCTCACCGCTCCTGCGCGCGTCCCACAGGTGACGGTGCAGGTCGAGACGGAACCGCTGGTCGGGACGGGCGTGCGGATGACGGGAGGCGGCGGCCGCGGAGTGGGATCCGTCCCACAGCGCGAGGCTGATCCGCTGGCCGGCATCCGCCCACGCCGGCGGGGTCCGGGCCACGAGGTGCACCGGGCTCGCGCCGTCACGCCCGGCGGCGTCGTACCGTGCCAGAGCGATGGTCAGACCGGGGCGCAGCAGCCCGTTGGGAGCGATACGCGGCATGTGCCAGCGCAACAGGTCGGGGGCCAGATGACGGAGGTCGGCCCGGATTCGGGCTGCGAGTTCCCGGCCGTGCGTACGCGCCACGGAACGGAGCCGGAGATCGACATCGATGCCTGCGGCGGCGCACGCCCCCGCCCAGTCCCCGGTATGACGGCGGGCGGTCGCAGTCTCGATCATGGACGGCGGCACGGCGTACTCACGCACGCGCAGCCAGAAGGAAAGGCGGAAATCCCTGTTCGCGGTCTGAGTGAGCATCAGCACTCACCTTGCGCGGACGGGACCCCCGATCTGTGAGCGGATTGATTGATCATCGCGGCGATCGTACCGCTCCACCAGCCGATGTGGCAGCGCCATTTCGGGGAGGCGGTGGTCCGGACAAACGTAAGGGTCGGTTCCGGATCAGGGCGTCGAAAATGGGCTCATGACGAGCTACGACGGTGGGACGGCGCAGGCGTGGGCGGCGTTGGGTGGGGCGGACGAGTTGGTGGGGCGGGTGCGGTACCGGGGGGTGAGCGGGCTGGTGGAGGGGCCGCTGCCCGTGCGGCAGTTGGCGCGGGCCACGGTGGGGGTGTGTTCGCTCGCGGCGGCCGAGCTCGCCGCGGTGCGGGCCGGGCGAGGGGCCGAGGGTGTGGCGCCGGTGGTGGTGGACGAAGGGGCCGTGGCCACCGCGTTCGTCAGCGAGCGGCATCTGCGGATCGAGGGCCGGGCGCCGGTGAACTTCGCGCCGCTGTCGGGGTTCTGGCGGGCCGCCGACGGGTGGGTGCGGACCCATGCCAACTATCCGCATCACGAGGAGGCGTTGGTGCGGGCGCTGGGCGGGCCCGGGACGCCGGAGGCGGTACGCGAGGCGATCGCGGGACGGCCCGCGGTGGAGGTGCAGGAGCTGGTCTACGCGGAGGGCGGACTCGCGGTCGCGGTGGCGGGGGAGTACGGGGAGGCGCGGCCGCTGGTCGAGGTCGTACGGGGCCCGGGGCGCGGGCGCGTGCTGGGGGAGGGGCTCCTGCCTGCCGCTGGGGTGCGGGTGCTGGACCTGACCCGGGTCATCGCCGGACCGGTCGCGACCCGGACGCTCGGGCTGCTCGGGGCGGACGTGCTGCGGATCGACGCGCCGGGGCTCCCGGAGGCGGACGACGCGTACGCGGACACCGGATTCGGGAAGCGGTCCGCGCGGCTGGACCTCGCGGAGGCGGCGGACCGGGCGGTGCTGGAGCGGTTGCTGGACGAGGCGGACGTCGTCGTGACGGGCTACCGGCCGGGAGCGCTGGAGCGGTTCGGGCTCGGCGCGGAGGAACTGCTGGAGCGGCGGCCCGGGCTGGTGGTGGCGGAGCTGTGCGCGTGGGGGTGGGACGGGTCGTGGGCGGGGCGGCGGGGCTTCGACTCGCTGGTGCAGGCGGGGTACGGGATCGCCGCGAGGTACGCCGGAGCGGACGGTGTGCCGGGGGTGCTGCCGGCGCAGGCGCTGGACCACGGGACGGGGTACCTGATCGCCGGCGGCGTGCTGAGGGCGTTGGCGGGTGGGGGTGGGTGCCGGTTGAGGTTTTCGCTGGCGGGGACGGCGTCGTGGCTGGTACGGGGCCTGCCGGGGGCCGGGCCGGCCGGGGTGACGGCGTCGGCGGGGCCGGGGTATGACGTCGGGGCGTGGCTGCGGACCGTGGAGTCGGGGTACGGGGTGCTGCGGTACGCCGCCCCGCCGGTTCCCTTCGGGGAGTGGGGGTGGGGGCCGTCGCGGTGGGGGACGGACCGGGCGGCCTGGCTGCCGGCCTAGCCCCTGCCCTGGCCGGGCGGGGGTGGGGGGCCGCTGCGCGGAGCCTCTCCCCGCCCCGCCCTTCCTCCATCCCCCAGACTTCGTCCGGGGGGCCCCAGCCGGGCTCCGCCCGGACCCGCGCCTCAAACCCCCCAGACTCCGTCCGGGGATACCCCCTGGCGAGGCTGGGTTGGGGCGGAGGGGTTGGGTTGTGCGGGGCGGCTGAAAGATCCTGGGGCTTCGCCCAGACCCCGCGCCTCAAACCCCCCAGACTTCGTCCGGGGATACCCCCTGGCGGGGCTGGCGGGTGCGGCGGGGCTGGGCGGCGGCGAGGCTGGGTTGTGCGGCGGGCACCAGGGGCGGGCTCCTGGCCGGCCCCCGCCGGACGGAGTCCGGCGCAGCGGCCCGAAGCCCGTGAGGCGCTCCGGCGCCGAACGGTGCGAGGGGCGCGTCAAGAGGATCAGCTCAGCGGCTTCGTCATGCAGCGGCTGGAGTCGTAGAAGCGGTAGTGGCCGAACTTCGTCGAGAACGTGTAGCCCGAGGAGAGGTAGAGGGCTATCGCCTCCGGCTGCTGGTCGCCCGTTTCGAGGACCATGCGGCGGCGGCCGGCGGCGCGGGCGTCGGCTTCGAGCGTTGCCAGGATGCGGCGGGCCAGGCCGAGGCCGCGGGCCTCCGGGATGACGTACATGCGCTTGATCTCGGCGTCGCCGTCCGCGTAGCCCTCGTCGTTCTGGTCCTGGCTGCGCCAGGCGCCGCTGGCGACCGGGGTGTCCGAGGCGTCGTAGGCGAGCAGGTAGAGGCCGTTCGGCGGGGTGAACATCGCCGGGTCGAGGAATGTGACGTCGCCCTCACCGTCGTAGCGCGTCTGGTACTCGATCTGCACCTGGTCGCTGAGTTTCACCGCGTCGGGGTGGTCGTACGACAGGGCGCGGAGGTTTATACCGTGAGACATTCGAATATCGTACGGAACCGTCCCGCTATGGTGCTGGGATGCTCACCGTGACCTCCGTGAATGTGAATGGGATCCGCGCCGCCGCCAAGAAGGGGTTCGGCGCGTGGCTCGAGGGATCCGATGCCGACGTCGTGTGCCTTCAGGAGGTACGGGCCGAAGCGGTCCAGATTCCGGACGAGGTGCGGGAGCCCGCGGGCTGGCACACCGTGTTCGCGCCGGCCGCCGCCAAGGGGCGGGCCGGGGTCGCGCTGTACACGCGCAGGGCGCCCGAGCGGGTGCAGATCGGCTTCGGGAGCGATGAGTTCGATGCCTCCGGTAGATATCTGGAGATCGATCTGCCCGGTGTGACCGTGGCGAGTCTGTACCTGCCCTCCGGTGAGGCGGGGACCGTGAAGCAGGACGAGAAGTACCGGTTCATGGGGGAGTTCCTGACCTACCTCCAGGCGCTGAAGATCCGCGCCGCCGCCGACGGGCGGGAGGTCGTGGTCTGCGGTGACTGGAACATCTGCCACCAGGAAGCCGACCTCAAGAACTGGAAGACCAACAGGAAGAGCGCGGGGTTCCTGCCCGAGGAGCGGGAGTGGCTCGGGCAGGTCTACGGCAGCGCCGGCTACGTCGACGTCGTGCGGGCGCTGCACCCCGAGACCGAGGGGCCGTACTCGTGGTGGTCCTACCGGGGGCGGGCCTTCGACAACGACGCCGGCTGGCGGATCGACCTCCACGTGGCGACCCCGGGGCTGGCCGGCAGGGCGGTGAAGGCCTGGGTGGAGCGCGCCGAGACCCACCCGGAGCGGTGGTCCGACCACGCGCCGGTCACGGTGGTCTACGAACTCGGTTCCTGAGTCGGTTCCTGATTCGCGGCGAGCAGGCGGTCCATCGCCATGGTGAGCTCCGCCTCGACGACGCTCTTGGCGAGCGGGCGCAGTCGGGGCAGGGCGTCCTCGGGCAGGTGGGTGGAGATCAGCTCCGTGAAGAGGGCCGCCATCGCGTCGGCGTGTTCGCGGACGCGGCGGCCCGTCTCCAGCACCGCCGCGAGCGGTACGCCCTCGCGGACCAGGGCCGAGGAGACGTCGAGCAGGCGGCGGCTGACGTGAACGATCTCCTCGCCGTCGGTGGCGAGATAGCCGAGGTCGAGGGAGGCCGCCAGGTTCTCCGGGGTGACCTCGCCCTCGAAGTAGTCGGCCAGGGCCTCGGGGGTCAGCCGTACCGGGGTCTCCTGCGACCAGCCCATGCCGAGCAGTTCACCGAGCTGGCTGACGTCGCGGCCGCTCTCGAACGCGGTGGTCAGCTCGGCGATGCCGCCGAGGGTGTGGCCGCGCTCCAGCAGTGCGGCGATGGTGCGCAGCCGGGCGAGGTGGTGGTCGTCGTACCAGGCGATGCGGCCCTCGCGGCGGGGTGGGGGAAGGAGCTTGCGCTCGCGGTAGAAGCGCAGGGTGCGCACCGGGATGCCGGCCGCCTCGGCCAGTTCCTCCGTCCGGTACTCGCGCGCCACTTCCGGCTCCGTTTCCCTGGTCGCTGCTGTCTCTTCTCGGGCCACATGGGCAGCCTAGGGCGTACCGCCGGTAACTTTCCGGGCGCGACCCCTACCCATGAGTACCGGGCTGCTCTACTCTCCCGATTGTGCCAGTGATTGCTGGCAGCGTTGCGGTGTTGCGGTGTGGTGGCTGGGACTGCGGAAGCGGAAGGCGGCGGGCATGGGCGGCATGGGTGGGATGAGGGGTAAGGACGGGCGCGAGCACGTACGCGTGGCGGTGATCGGGTCCGGGTTCGGCGGGCTCGGGGCCGCCGTACGGCTGCGGCGCGAGGGGATCACGGACTTCGTCGTCCTGGAACGGGCCGACTCCGTCGGCGGCACCTGGCGCGACAACAGCTATCCCGGGTGCGCGTGCGACGTTCCCTCGCACCTGTACTCGTTCTCGTTCGCGCCCAATCCCGACTGGCCCCGGACCTTCTCCGGGCAGGCGCACATCCGCGCGTACCTGGAGCACGTCGCCGACACCTTCGGGCTGCGCCGCCACATCCGGCTGAACTCCGAAGTCCTGATGATGCGCTGGGACGCCGACGAGCTGCGCTGGGAGATCGAGACCTCCGCCGGCGAGCTCACCGCCGACGTGGTGGTGTCCGCGACCGGGCCGCTGTCCGACCCGAAGATGCCCGAGATCCCCGGGCTGGCCCGATTCCCGGGGAAGGTATTCCACTCCGCCCGCTGGGACCACGACTACGACCTGCGCGGCAAGCGCGTGGCCATGATCGGTACGGGTGCCTCCGCGATCCAGATCGTGCCCGCCATCGCCCCCCAGGTGGAGCGGCTCACCCTCTTCCAGCGCACCCCGCCGTGGGTCATGCCGCGCACCGACCGGGCCATCAGCGCCGTCGAGCGCTGGCTGCACCGCCAGTTGCCCTTCACCGGGGCCGCGCGGCGCGGGCTGCTGTGGGGGATCAGGGAACTCCAGGTCAGCGCCTTCACCAAGCGGCCGAACCAGCTCGGACTGATCGAGTCGCTGGCCAAGGCCAACATGGCGCGCTCGATCAAGGACCCGGCACTTCGGGCCGAGCTGACGCCGTCCTACCGGATCGGCTGCAAGCGGATCCTGCTCTCCAGCGAGTACTACTCGGCCCTGGCCCGGCCCGACGTGGACCTGGTGGCCTCCGGGCTGAAGGAGATCCGGGGCTCGGTGCTGGTCGCCGCCGACGGGACCGAGACCGAGGCCGACGCGATCATCTTCGGCACCGGCTTCCACGTCACGGACATGCCCATCGCCGACCGGGTGGTGGGGGCGGACGGGCAGACCCTGGCGGACGCCTGGAAGGACGGGATGCGGGCGCTGCGCGGCGCGACGGCGGCCGGCTTCCCCAACTGGATGACGATCATCGGGCCCAACACGGGCCTCGGGAACAGCTCGATGATCCTCATGATCGAGTCGCAGCTGAACTACATGGCCGACTACCTGCGCCAGCTGACCCTCCTTGATGGAAGCCGTTTGGGCGGCCGGACCGCGCTGGCGGCCCGACCCTCCGCCGTCAACCAGTGGAACCGGCACGTGCAGGCGCGGATGGAGCGGACGGTGTGGAACACCGGCGGCTGCACCAGCTGGTACCTGGACTCCCAGGGGCGCAACACCACCGTCTGGCCCGGTACGACCGGGGAGTTCCGGCGCGCGACGCGCACCGTCGACCTGGCCGAGTACGAGGTCGTCCGGATGAAGGAACGGATGAAGGAACCGATGAAGGTACCGGCGAAGGAACCGGCGAACGAGACCGCGAAGAAGGCCGCCCCGGTCGAGGGGAGTGCGGCGTGACCCGGCTGACGCACGTCACCACCGGCCCGTACGCGCCGCCCGCCGCCGGCCGGGAGCTGGTCGCCGCCTCCGCCGACGGGGCCCGGCTGCACGTCGAGGTGCACGGTGACGAAGGGGCCCCCGCCGTGGTGCTGGCCCACGGCTGGACCTGCTCCACCGCCTTCTGGGCCGCGCAGATACGGGACCTGGCGAAGGACCACCGCGTCGTCGCCTACGACCAGCGCGGCCACGGCCGCAGCCCGGCCGCCCGCGCCTACAGCACCACCGCCCTCGCCGACGACCTCGTCGCCGTGCTGAAAGCCACCCTCGCCCCCGGCGAGCGGGCGGTCGTCGCCGGGCACTCCATGGGCGGCATGACCGTCATGGCCGCCGCCGGCCGTCCCGAGTTCACCGAGCACGCCGCGGCCGCCCTGCTGTGCAGCACCGGCAGCTCGCGATTGGTCGCGCAGGCCACGGTGCTGCCGCTGCGCGCCGGGCGCGCGAGGACCCGTATGACACGTGCGGTGCTCAGCTCCCGGGCCCCGCTCGGGCCCGTCAACCCCGTCGCCCGAGCGGTGCTGAAGTACGCCACCATGGGCCCCGGTTCGGCGCCCGAGCGGGTCGAGGTCTGCGCCCGGATCGTGCACGCCTGCCCCGCCGGAGTGCGCCACGCCTGGTCCCGGGTGCTGGCCGGGCTGGACCTGGACGCCGAGCTGGCGCGGCTGACCGTGCCCACCGCCGTGATCGGCGGCAAGGACGACCGGCTGACCCCGGTCGCGCACGCCCGGGCGCTGGCCGCCGCGCTGCCCCGGTGTGCCGGGCTCACCGAACTGACCGGAACGGGGCACATGACCCCGGTCGAGGCCCCCGAGGCCGTCACCGAGGCCGTGCGGGAACTGACCGCCCTGTACCTCCCCGCCGCCCCGAAGGACGAGAAGGAGAAGACGCCGTGAGCGCTCGCAGGAGTCTGGAAGGCCAGGTCGCCGTCGTCACCGGAGCGGCGCGCGGGGTCGGCGAGCTGCTCGCCCGCAAGCTGTCCGCGCGCGGAGCGACGGTCGCCCTGGTGGGCCTGGAGCCGGAGGCGCTCAAGGAGGTCTCCGAGCGGCTGCACACCGAGAGCGGGCACTGGTACGCCGACGTCACCGACCACGAGGCGATGGCCCGGGTCGCGCAGGAGGTCAAGCAGCGCTTCGGCAAGGTGGACATCGTCGTGGCCAACGCGGGCGTCGCCGCCGGCGGGCCCTTCGAGGCGTCCGACCCCGTGGCCTGGCGCCGGGTGATCGAGGTCAACCTCATCGGCGGCGCCGTCACCGCCCGCGCCTTCCTGCCCGTCCTGATGGAGAGCCGCGGCTACTTCCTCCAGATCGCCTCGCTCGCCGCCCTCACCCCCGCGCCGATGATGACGGCGTACTGCGCCTCCAAGTCGGGCGTCGAGGCCTTCGCCCACTGCCTGCGCGCCGAGGTCGGCTACAAGGGCGTCAAGGTGGGCGTCGGCTACCTCTCCTGGACCGACACCGACATGGTGCGCGGCGCCGACCAGGACGAGGTCATGCGGGAGCTGCGTCAGCGGCTGCCGTGGCCGTCGAACCGTACGTACCCGCTGGGGCCCGCCGTCGACCGGATCGTGGCCGGCATCGAGCGGCGCTCGCCGCACGTGTACGCGCAGTGGTGGCTGCGCGGGATGCAGGGCGTACGGGGATACCTGCCCGGGATCATCTCGTCCGTCGGGCAGCGTGAGATGAAGCGGTTCGAACCGCGACTGGCCAGTGTTTCCACGGGGCTTGTGGGGGCCGGCGGGGCGGCGGACGAGCAGGAGCGCCAGCTGCGGACCTAGTCGGAATGCGAGGAATGTCCACCCGTGCCAGGCTGGTCGGTGCCAAGCCCCGACACCCTTTCAGGAGGGAACAGCATGGGTCTCAAGGACCAGTTCCACGACAAGGCGAAGCGGCTCGCAGAGCAGGCCAGGGCGCAGGAGACCGCGGACGAGGCCTCGGAGCGCTCGCGGGACGCGCGGCCCCAGGCCGACAAGGCCCGTGAGACCTTCGACGACCACCTCGACCAGTAGCGCACGACCGGTAGCCGAGGGGCGCGACCCGTACAGCGTGACGGGTCGCGCCCCTTCCGCGTGCCTGGCCTACGCCCGGGGCGGCAGCTTCGGGCGGCGCCGGTCCGGGACGTCCGTGTAGCCGGGCGGCTGCAGGGCCGGGTCCTGTTCCAGCAGTTCCAGCGCCAGGTGCACCGCGTCGGCGAGCTGCGCGTGGCGTCCCTCCGCCCAGTCGAGCGGCGTACGCAGGATCGCGAGGTCCGGCTCCACGCCGTGGTTCTCCACCGACCAGCCGTACTCCGGGAACCACGCCGCGTTCATCGGCACCGTGATCACCGTGCCGTCGCCCAGCCTGTGCCGTCCGGTCATCCCGACCACACCGCCCCAGGTGCGCTGACCGACCACCGGACCCAGGCCCAGCAGCTTGATGGCAGCGGTGATCATGTCCCCGTCGGAGGCGGTCGCCTCGTCGGCCAGCGCCACGATCGGGCCGCGGGGCGCGTTGGAGGCGTAGGAGACCGGCTGGGCGTCCCGGGTCAGGTCCCAGCCGAGGATGGAGCGGGTGAGCTTCTCCACCACCAGCTCGCTGATGTGCCCGCCCGCGTTGCCGCGTACGTCCACGATCAGGGCGGGCCGGGACATCTCCATCCGCAGGTCGCGGTTGAACTGCGCCCAGCCCGAGCCGCCCATGTCCGGGATGTGCAGGTAGCCGCAGCGGCCACCACTGATGTCCCGGACCACCGTGCGCCGCTTGGACACCCAGTCCTGGTAGCGCAGCGGCCGCTCGTCGATCAGCGGCATGACCGCGACCCGCCGGGCGTGGCCTTCGCTGCCCGCGGGCCGGAAGGTCAGCTCCACCGTGGTGCCGCCGGCCGCCGCGAGCAGCGGGTAGGGGCCCGTCACCGGGTCCACCGGACGGCCGTCCACGTGGGTGAGGACGGTGCCCTCCCGGATGCCGGTGCCCGCCAGCGGGGAGCGGGCCTTGGAGTCCGAGGACTCGCCGGGCAGGATCCGCGAGACCGCCCACGCCCCGTCGCGGGGCACGAGGTTGGCGCCGAGCAGGCCGATCGGCCGCTGGTAGTGGGGCGGGCCTTCGTTGCGGCGCGCGGGGGAGACGTACGCGTGCGAGGTGCCGAGCTCGCCGAGGACCTCGCGCAGCAGGTCCGCGAACTCGTCGGGGGAGGCGACCCGTTCGACCAGGGGGCGGTACTGGGACAGCACCCCGTCCCAGTCGATGCCGCTCATCTTCGGGTCCCAGAAGTACGCGCGGATGAGCCGCCCGGCCTCCTCGAAGGCCTGGCGCCATTCGGCCGCCGGGTCCACCTGGTGCATGATGCGCCGCAGGTCCAGGTAGACGGTCGAGTCGCTGTCGCCGGACTCGGTCGCCGGGACCGCCCGCAGCTCGCCGTCCTCGTTGACCACGAGCCGGGTGCCGTCGCCGCTGACCGCGAACCAGTCCAGCCCCGACGCCAGTTCGGTCTTGCGGGCCTTGACCATGTCGAAGTATTCCAGCGTCGGCTTGCCGGTGGTGTCGGCCGGGTTGGCGAAGGTCTCGCCGAGCGCGCCCGAGATGGGCCAGCGCAGCCACACCAGCCCGCCGCCGTGCACCGGGTGCAGGCCCGAGTACTTCGACGCGGCGACCGGGAAGGGGGTGACCCGGTTCTCCAGCCCCTCCACCTCCACGGTCACCGCGCCGTCGCCGGATTCGGACTCCCCCTCGACCGGGTCGAGTCCGCCCGCCGCCGGGCGCCCGTCCGGTGTGAAGGCGAAGGGGGAGGGGGTCGCGGAGGAGAGCGGGACCAGGTACGGGCGGCAGCCCAGCGGGAAGGACAGGTCGCCGGTGTGCACGTCGTAGACCGGGTCGAAGCCGCGCCAGGAGAGGAAGGCCAGGTAGCGCCCGTCCCGGGTGAAGACCGGACTCTCGTCCTCGAAGCGGCCGTTGGTGACGTCCACGATCGTGCGCGGGCCCGGTCCGGCGATCCGCGCCATCTTGATCTGCCGCAGCGAGCGCCCGATCCCCGGATGCGACCAGGTCAGCCAGCAGCCGTCGGGGGAGAAGGCCAGATCGGTGACGGGCCCGTTGATGGACCGGACCAGCTCGGTGACCTCTCCTTCCGCGGACCGCGGCGCGGCGGTCTCCTGCGGTTCCTCGCTCCCGGCGGCGCCGGCCTCCTCGTCGGACACGGTGATCAGCAGCAGCCGGCCGTCGTTGGAGGCGATGGCGAGCCGCTCCCCGTCCGGATCGGACAGCAGCTCCAGCACGCGTCCCAGCCGGCCCGAGGCCAGCCGACGCGGCTCCCGGCCCCCGGAGGCGCGGGGGAGGTAGGCGATCTCGATCGCGTCCTCGCCCTCGGCGTCGGTGACGTAGGCGACCTGTCCGCTGCTGCCGAGCATCTCCGGCAGCCGCACCCGTACGCCCGCGGTGTCGGTGATGGTGCGCGCCGGGCCGTCGCGGTGGGTCAGCCAGTACAGGCTGCCGCGCACGACGACCGCGCTGGCCCGCCCGGTGGCGTCGACCGAGAGCGAGTCGACGTTGCTGGCGGCCGGCACCTGGTACGTACGGCGCCCCGCGCGCGGGCCGCCGAGGCGGACCGGAAGCCTGCGGGGAACCGCGTCGGCGTCGAGCGAGTCCACGAGCCAGATCTCTCCCGCGCACTGGTAGACGATCCGGGAGCCGTCGCTGGAGGCGTGCCGGGCGTAGAACTCCTCGTGGTCGGTGTGCCGCCGCAGGTCGCTGCCGTCGGGCAGGCAGGAGTACAGGTTGCCGATGCCCTCGTGGTCGGAGAGGAAGGCGATCCGCCCGCCCACGAACATCGGGGCGTCGAGGTGGCCCTCGATGTCCTCCAGCAGCCGCTCGCCGTGCAGCCACAGCCGGCCGGTGGCGCCGCCCCGGTACCGCTTCCAGGCGGCGGGCTCGTGCGCGGGTTTGCCGGTCAGCAGCAGGGTGCGGTGCTCGCCGTCGCGGTCGGCGACCTGGATGTCGGAGCAGGGCCCCCAGGGGAGCCGGCCGCCGGGGCCGCCATCCGTGGGCAGCTTGTAGGCCCAGGCGAAGTGGGAGAAGGGCTGGCCGTGCGAGGACACGGCCAGGATGTCGCTGTGGCCGTGCTCGTCGGGCGGGGTCCAGCCGCACACGCGGGTGTCGGTGGAGCCCCAGTAGCTGAGCCGGCGGGCCGTGCCGCCGTCCACGGGGGCGAGATGGATCTCGGGGTCGAGGCTGCGCCAGGTGGTGTAGGCGATGTGCCGTCCGTCGGGGGAGAAGCGCGGGTGGCCCACCCGGGTGCGGTCGACGGTGATCCGCCAGGCCCGGCCGGGGGTCTGGCCGTCGGGGACGAGGGGGGCGACCCAGAGGTCGTCCTCCGTGGCGAAGCACAGCAGGTCGTCGTGGAGGTGCGGGAAGCGGAGGTACGCGACGTCGTGACTCACCCCCCAATGCTTTCCGCGCCGGGGGAGCCCGGCAACTCGTACAGGTGATCCAGGTGTGAGGAGCGGGCGCGGCTGGGGGTAGAGGCCAGGTGGGAGAAGGTGACCGACGCCACTGGCAGAAACGAAACGGAACGGTTTCGTTTCGTTACGGCGAGGGGTAGTCTCGCTGGAGTACGAAACGGTTTCGTTCGGAAAAGGGAGGTGCGGAGATGACGGAGCCCATGGCGGCCCGGCGCAGCCGGATCACCCCCGAGCGGGAAGCCGAACTCCACGGCGCGGTCCTGGACCTGCTGCGCGAGGTCGGCTACGAGGCACTGACCATGGACGCGGTCGCCGCCCGTACGAAGTCCAGCAAGGCCACCCTCTACCGCCAGTGGGGGAGCAAGCCGGAGCTGGTCGCCAAGGCCCTTCGATGCACCCAGCCGGTCTCCCTCCGGGAGATCGACACGGGCAGCCTGCGCGGGGACCTCGCGCTCATGGTCGCCCACTCCGACGACGCCCAGATGGCCAAGGACACCGCACTGATGCGGGGTCTGGCCCATGCCGTCCACGAGAGCCCGGAGCTGCACAAGGCGCTGAGGGAGCTGCTGGTCGACCCGGAGCTCAACGGTCTCCAGCACCTGCTCCAACGCGCTGTGGACCGGGGTGAGATCCGCCCGGACTGTCCGGCGCTGGCTTTCGTCCCGCACATGCTCATCGGCGCGTTCATCGCGCTTCCCCTCATCGAGGACCGGTCCGTCGACCGGGCGTTCCTCGGTGCCTTCATCGACGCCGTGGTCTTCCCCGCCCTCGGCGTCTGACTCCCCGGAAGCCCGTTACCCACCGGTTTCTCGCTGTTCCTGACACGCCGCTCTCGTCGTCGGGCCGGCTTTTCCTGCCCTTCCATCCCACGACCTGAACGGGAGAACCACCCACGTGGCCACCTTCCTCTACCGGCTCGGCCGCGGCGCCTTCCGGCGCCGCCGCTTCGTCGCCCTCGTCTGGGTGGCGCTGCTGTTCGCCGCGGGCTTCGGCGCCGCGACGGCCTCCGCGCCCACCTCCGGCTCCTTCTCGATACCCGGCACGGAGGCCCAGAAGGCCTTCGACCTGCTGGACCAGCGCTTCCCGGGCATGGCCGCCGACGGCGCCACCGCCCGTATCGTCATCAAGGCCCCGGCGGGCGCCAAGGTCACCGACCAGGGCGCCAAGACCGAGGTCGAGAAGATCATCTCCGACCTGAAGAGCGGCCCCGGCGCCGCGCAGATCGCCACGGTCGACGACCCGTACCTGACGAAGGCCGTGAGCCAGGACGGCTCCACCGCCTTCGTGAGCGTCAAGTACAAGGTCAGCGGCATGGAGCTGAAGGACGAGACCCGTGAAGCGCTCACGGACTCCGGCTCGGCCGCCCAGAAGCAGGGGCTGACCGTCGAGATCGGCGGCGACGCCCTGATGGCGGCCCCCGAGACCGGATCCGGCGAGATCATCGGCATCCTGGTCGCCGCGATCGTCCTCGTCATCACCTTCGGCTCGCTGATCGCCGCCGGACTGCCGCTGCTGACCGCCCTGATCGGCGTGGGCATCGGCGTCTCCTCCATCACCGCGCTCGCCAACGTGCTGGACCTCGGCAACACCACCTCCACCCTCGCGATGATGATCGGCCTCGCGGTCGGCATCGACTACGCGCTCTTCATCGTCTCCCGCTACCGCGCGGAGCTCGCCGAGGGCCGTGAGCGGGAGGAGGCGGCGGGCCGAGCCGCCGGAACTGCCGGTTCCGCCGTCGTGTTCGCCGGTCTGACCGTGGTCATCGCCCTGGTGGGCCTGGCCGTCGTCAACATCCCGATGCTGACGAAGATGGGTGTCGCGGCTGCCGGAACGGTGGTCATCGCGGTGCTCGTCGCCCTGACGCTGGTCCCGGCCATCCTGGGCTTCGCGGGCAAGAAGGTCCTGCCGGCCGGCGAGAAGAGCAAGCTGTTCGGCAAGGGCAAGCCCGTCGCCGCCGGTGTCGAGAAGAAGGCCAACGGCGGGACCCGCTGGGCCCGCTTCGTCCTGCGCCGCCCCGTCATGGTCCTGCTGGCCGGTGTGATCGGCCTCGGCATCATCGCGATCCCGGCGAGCAAGCTCGAGATGGGCCTGCCGGACGACGGCGCCCAGCCGGTGTCCACCACGCAGCGCAAGGCGTACGACCTGCTGTCCGACGGCTTCGGCCCCGGCTTCAACGGCCCGCTGCTGGTCGTCGTCGACGGCGACAAGGCGCTCGCCGACCGGACCGGCGAGCGGATCAAGGGCCTGGAGGGTGTGGTGGCGGTGACGCCCCCGAGCCAGAACGAGGCCAAGGACGCCGCGATCATCAGCGTCATCCCGAAGGACCGTCCGTCCTCCGCCGCGACCGAGGACCTGGTCCACTCGATCCGCGAGGGCAGCGGGAACGACGTCTTCGTCACCGGCGCGACCGCGCTGAACATCGACTTCTCGCAGAAGATGAACGACGCGCTGCTGCCCTACCTCGCGCTCGTGGTCGGCCTGGCCTTCCTGCTGCTGATGCTGGTCTTCCGCTCGATCCTGGTCCCGCTCAAGGCGGCGCTCGGGTTCCTGCTGTCGGTCGTCGCCGCCCTCGGCGCGGTCGTCGCGGTCTTCCAGTGGGGCTGGCTCGGCTCGCTCTTCGGGGTGGAGCAGACCGGCCCGATCATGTCGATGATGCCGATCTTCATGGTGGGCGTCGTCTTCGGCCTGGCCATGGACTACGAGGTCTTCCTGGTCACCCGCATGCGGGAGGCGTACGTCCACGGTGAACGTCCGGGCCAGGCGGTCGCGACGGGCTTCCAGTACAGCGCGCGGGTGGTCGTGGCCGCCGCCGTCATCATGATCGCGGTGTTCGCGGGCTTCATCGGGGCCAGCGAGCAGATGGTCAAGATGATCGGCTTCGGCCTGGCCGTCGCCGTCTTCTTCGACGCCTTCGTGGTTCGCATGGCCATCGTCCCGGCGGTGCTGGCGCTGCTCGGGCACAAGGCCTGGTGGCTGCCGAAGTGGCTGGACCGGCTGCTGCCGAACGTGGACGTGGAGGGCGAGAGCCTGCGCAAGCACCTCTCGGCTTCCGCCGCCGGGTCTTCGGAGGGCCCGGACAAGGACCGCGAGCTGGCCAACGCCTGACGTTGCACCGTACGGGGTGACCCTGCACCGTACGACCGACGGCCCGGCCCCGTACCCCCTGGTCCTCAGGGGGTACGGGGCCGGGTCCGTTGCGCCTAACGGGTGGCGGAGGCGGCGGGGGAGTGCGTACGGCGCAGGAATCGGCGGAGTGCGGCGATGTCGAACTGGACCATCGCCACACCCTCGGGGGAGTGCAACTCGACGATCGCCTGCACGCGGCCGCAGGGCCAGACGCGTACGTCGCCGCTCCCGGTCGGAGCCAGGAGGCCGGCCTCCAGGAGGGCGCGGGGGAAGACCCACTCGTTGTCCGTGCCTTCGGGGGACAGGTCCGCCGGGAAGACGATCCGGACGGCCAGCGGCTCGGCGGGGGTGAAGCGCAGGGCGACGGGGATGGTCCGGTAGAGAGGGTCGTCGGTGATCACGCGGGCGTGTACGCGCTCCTCGAGGCCGGTCGTGGTCGCTGCGGGATTCTCGGCGGTGGCTGACACGACAAGACTCCTCAGGATCGGAACATATGCGTCCGTTTACCCTGTCCAGCCTCGCACATTCCCACGAAATCGCTCGCCTCTTTTTGTGACGCGGACGCTCTTGCCAATCGTTCGCAACAGGGCACTATCCTTAAGCGGTTAAAGACTGTGTGAGAAGCGGAGCCCTCCATGCACGTGCCCGACGGATTCATCAACGCACCCGTCTCGGTGGCCGCCGGAGTGGCGGCCGTCGCCGCGGTCACGGTCAGCCTGCGCGGCGCCCGGCGTGAGCTCGACGAGCGGACGGCGCCGCTGGCCGGGCTCGTCGCCGCCTTCATCTTCGCCGTGCAGATGCTGAACTTCCCGGTCGCCGCCGGCACCAGCGGCCACCTCCTCGGCGGGGCGCTCGCCGCCATACTCGTCGGCCCGTACACCGGAGTGCTCTGCGTCTCCGTCGTGCTGCTGATGCAGGGCATCCTCTTCGCCGACGGCGGCCTGACCGCCCTCGGCGTCAACATCACCGTCATGGGCGTCGTCACCGTCGTCGTCGCCTACGCGCTCTTCCGCGGGCTGCTCAAGGTGCTGCCGCGCACCCGCCGGTCGGTCACCGTCGCCGCCTTCGTCGGGGCGCTGCTCTCGGTGCCGGCCGCGGCCGCCGCCTTCACCGCGATCTACGCCATCGGGGGGACGGCCGACGTTGCGCTGGGCAAGGTCCTCACCGCCATGGTCGGCGTGCACGTGCTCATCGGCATCGGCGAAGCCGCCATCACCGCGGCGACCGTGGGCGCCGTGATCGCCGTACGGCCCGACCTGGTGCACGGGGCGCACGGGCTGACCGCGCGGCTGAAGCTGCGCGTCGGCGGCGAGCTGGTGGACGCGCCGGCCGCCACCCCCGCGCCCGCACCCTCGGGCGCCCGCTCCACGAAGAAGGTGTGGGCGACCGGCCTGATCACCGCTGTCGTCCTCGCCGGGTTCGTCTCCTTCTACGCCTCCGCCAGCCCCGACGGCCTGGAGAAGGTCGCCGCCGACCAGGGCATCGACGAGAAGGCTCGGGAGCACGGCGCCGCCGGCTCCCCGCTCGCCGACTACAGCGTCAAGGACGTCTCCGACACCCGCCTGTCCGGCGGTCTCGCCGGGGTCATCGGCGTCGGCGTCACCGTCGTCGTCGGCACCGGCATCTTCTGGACCGTGCGCCGTCGGCGCGCCGAGGAGCTGACGGCCACCTCGACGGCCGCCCCCAAGGCTTCGGCGCACTGACATGGGAGCGGGCCACGCGCACAAGCTCTACCGGCACGGCCACTCGCCGGTCCACGCGCTGCCGCCGCACTGCAAGATCGCCGCGGTCTTCGCCTTCGTGGTCGTCGTCGTCTCCACGCCGCGCGAGGCGATGTGGGCCTTCGGCCTCTACGCCGTCCTGATCGCCGCCGTCGCGGCGGTGGCCCGGATCCCGGCGGGCTTCCTGCTGCGGCGGCTGCTGATCGAGGTGCCGTTCGTGGCCTTCGCCGTGCTCATGCCCTTCGTCGCCGAGGGCGAGCGGGTGGACGTATTCGGGATGTCCCTGAGCGTCTCGGGCCTCTGGGGCGCCTGGAACGTGCTGGCCAAGGGCACCCTCGGGGTGGCCGCCTCCGTCCTGCTCGCCTCGACGACCGAACTGCGGGCGCTGCTGCTGGGCCTCCAGCGGCTGAAGCTCCCGCCGCTGCTGGTGCAGATCGCCTCGTTCATGATCCGGTACGGCGACGTGATCACCGGCGAGCTGCGGCGGATGTCGATCGCCCGCCGCTCGCGCGGGTTCGAGGCGCGCGGCATCCGGCACTGGGGGGTACTGGCCAAGACGGCCGGGGCGCTCTTCATCCGGTCCTACGAGCGCGGCGAGCGGGTCTACCTCGCGATGGTCAGCCGCGGCTACACCGGCTCCATGCCGGTGATCGACGAAGTCGCCGCCACGCGTGCCCAGTGGGCGTACGCGGCCGTACTCCCGGTGACGGCGCTGGCCGTCTGCCTGATCGGATGGACGCTGTGACCGCTTCCCCTTCCTCCCTTTCTCCCGCTTCGTCCTCTGCCGTCGGTACTCCCTCCCTGGAGGTGTCCGGCGTCGCCTACGCCTACCCCGACGGCCACCAGGCCCTCTTCGGGGTCGACCTGACCGTCGGGCAGGGCGAGCGGGTGGCCCTGCTCGGCCCCAACGGCGCGGGCAAAACCACCCTCGTCCTGCACCTCAACGGCATCCTGGGCGGCGGCGTCGGCTCCGTGACCGTGGCCGGGCTGCCGGTGGAGAAGCGGAACCTCGCCGAGATCCGCCGCCGGGTCGGGATCGTCTTCCAGGACCCCGACGACCAGCTCTTCATGCCGACCGTGCGCGAGGACGTGGCCTTCGGCCCGGCGGCGGCCGGAATGCGGGGCGCGGAGCTGGAGGCGCGCGTCCGCGACGCCCTGGACCAGGTCGGCATGACCGCCTTCGCCGAGCGGCCGCCGCACCACCTGTCCTTCGGCCAGCGCCGCCGGGTGGCGGTGGCGACCGTACTGGCGATGCGGCCGGAGATCCTCGTACTGGACGAGCCGTCCTCCAACCTGGACCCCGCCTCGCGGCGCGAACTGGCGGACATCCTGCGCTCGCTGGACGTGACCGTGCTGATGGTGACGCACGACATGCCGTACGCGCTGGAACTGTGTCCGCGCGCGGTGATCCTGAGCGAGGGCGTCATCGCGGCGGACGGCCGCACGCGCGACCTGCTGTGCGACGACAAACTGATGGGCGCGCACCGCCTGGAGCTGCCGTTCGGCTTCGACCCCCGTACGCCCGTTTTGACGCGGCTCCCCTCTTGACGCGGCTCTCCTCTTGACGCGGCTCTCGCACTGATCGGCGCCGGAGCGCCTCTCAGGCTTCGAGCCGCTGCGCCGGACTCCGTCCGTCGACGCCCAGCGGCGTGACGCGCTTCGGGGACCCCGGGAAGCAGGACCGCCCGGCCGGCGTTGCATCCTGTCGAGCGGCACAGTCGAGGTGCCGTGGCAGTGGCAGCGGGCGAGGAGTCGGACGTGGATGTCCAGGGGACGGTGGCGGAGGGCTTCGAGCCCGTCAGGGACGCGTTCGTACGCAATTTCGAGGTGCTCGGGGACCGGGGCGCGGCCGTCGCCGTGTACCGGGACGGCCGACGGGTCGTGGACCTGTGGGCCGGTACGAAGGACGCGGAGGGCGGCGGCTCCGGCCCCTGGGAGGCGGACACGGCCCAGGTCGTCCGCTCCGCCACCAAGGGTGTCGCCGCGGCGGTACCGCTGCTGCTGCACCAGCGCGGGCTGCTGGACCTCGACGCGCCGGTCGGGACGTACTGGCCCGAGTTCAAGGCGGGCGGCAAGGAGCAGGTCCGGGTCCGGGACCTCCTGGCCCACCGGGCCGGCGTACCCGCGCTGGACCGCGGGCTGACCCCGGCCCAGGCGGTGGACGGCATATCGGGACCCCGCGCGGTCGCCGCACAGCGCCCCCTGTGGGAGCCGGGCACGGCGCACGGCTACCACGCCCAGACCTACAGCTGGCTCCTGTCCGAGCTGGTGCTGCAAGTGACCGGCGTGTCGCTCGGGACCTGGCTCGCCGAGCACGTCACCGGGCCGCTGGGACTGGACTTCTGGATCGGCCTGCCGGACGCGGAGACCGGGCGGGTGGGCCGGGTCGCCCCGGTGGACCCGCCGGAGCACGCGGGCTCCCTGAAGACCCGCCCGCGCAGGAACGTCTCCGAGGCCTACGCCGACCCCGCCTCCCTCACCCGCCGCGCCTTCGCCGCGATCGACCCCCTGCCCGACGAGAACGCCCCCGCGTACCGGGCGGCGGAACTGCCGGCCTCCGCCGGCATCGGCACGGCGCGCGCCCTGGCCGGCTTCTACGCGGCGCTGCTCGGCGACACGCAGGACGGCGCCCGCCTCTTCACGGCCTCGACCGCCGCCCTCGCCGCCACCGAGCTCTCGTCGGGTCCGGACCGGGTCCTCGTCGTCAACACCCGCTTCGGCCCCGGCTACATGCTGCACGGCCCGGCCTCACCGCTGCTGTCCCCAGCCTCCTTCGGCCACCCGGGCCGCGGCGGCTCACTGGCCTTCGCGGACCCGGAGGCGGGCATCGGCTTCGGCTACGTCACGAACGCCCTGGCCAAGTCGGTCACGGCCGACCCCCGCGCCCAGGCCCTGGTCCGCGCGGTGCGGGGCTGCCTGCCTGCTCCTTCTTGACGCGCCGCTCGCACGGCCCGGCCCTGGTGGGCCTCCGCGCCACGCTGCGGAGCAGCTCATGTCGCAGCGCGTCGCTGCGCCGGACTCCGTCCGTCGGATGGTCCTCGGCCTGCGGTCCGCTGCCTGCGGCACCATCCAGCCTCGCCAGGGGGTATCCCCGGACGGAGTCTGGGGGGGGTTGAGGCGCGGGTCCGGGCAGAGCCCGGCCACGCGCCGGAGCCGCACATGCGGTGCAGCGGAGGAAGGCCGGGTCGGGGAGCAGCCCCGCGCAGCGGGCGGCGGGGCCGGGGGCTCGGTCAGGCGGGCTCGCGTACGTCGGCCAGTGCCGCCCCCGCCTGTTGGATGAGTTCCTTCGGAGGCATCGGGAACACCGTGTGCGGGGTGCCGGCCGCCGCCCAGACCACGTCGTGGTGCAGCAGGGACCGGCCCGCCAGTACGCGCGGCCGGGTGCGGCTACGGGCTCTCGAAGAAGCAGGCGCCCGGCGGCTCCCGCTCGGACCTGTGGGTCGTAGACGGCACGCTCATCCCCCTCGGCGTTCGGCGAACGTGCAGCTCGTGTTCCGTGCCCGTGACCGGCGGTCAGAGGCACTTTTCGCTTGCCTGACCACCCGTCGGACAGCCGCTTTCGAGTGTGAAGCAGCGGGCGGCCGACTCGTACGGGCCTCCACGTGGTCAACGGCCCGTGTACGTTCGTGTCGAAGATCAACATCACCAGCCTGCGTCCCGGTGCGTACAACGAGCGGCACAAGGCGGGAGCCAAGGACGCTCTGCCCACCGCTCCGAAGGGCCGCGGTGCGCTTTCCCCTCGCGCCCGGCGATGCCACGATTCTCGTCGACGGCAACGGTACGCCCACGTGCAACTGGGGGTGGACGTGTCTGTGGATGGACGCGAACTACTACGGTCGTAAGTACCAGTGGTCCGATGGCCGCCTCGACAACCTCCACAACCACGGCTACCCCACCGGAGGGAACTGGGGCGACAAGGCCGACGAGCTAGTCATGTGATCTTTGGCGCCACGCCAGCTTCCTCTGCGCCCCTGCTGCCATATTGTGCAGGGGGCGCAGCTTTGTCTCCCTCGTACCGGAAGGCACGCCCATGCCTGTACAGCACCGCCACCGCGCCACCGTCCTCGCCGCCCTCTGCGCCCTGCTTCTCAGCGGGTGTTCCTTGACCAGCGAGCCGGTCAACACTGCCGGTATCCCCGCGACCCTGCCTGCTCCCGCCCCTCACGGCCCCTACGCGCCCGAGGATGCCGCCCGCGCCGAAGAGCTGAAGCGATGGGCAACCTCCAACGCCGACAGCGGGCAGAAGACGGCCGCCACCCGAGTCAGGGCAGTACAGATCGTGGAGTCGGGCGACACGCAGCATGTCTACCTCCATACCGACCTGCCCCATACCAACGGCACGCCACCGGAGCAGACAGCCAACCTGTTCGCCGTCTACGAGGCCTGGCCTAACCGTCCTGCCACGGCAGTGCGGATCGGCGCGTTCGACGCCGACGGCCACCGATTCGGCACCGCAGGAGTCCCGCTTCCCACGCCCTCGGCCGGTTGAACCTACATGCCTGCGGCTTCTTAGTGCGGCCCGGAGGCACGCGCAAGCAGTTTGCGCCCTCCGTCGTTGTGTGTGGGGGGTGATCGGTCCGTCCGTGTACCGGGCCGGGGTTCGGACTTGCGGTTTTGCCATGGACGCGCCATCTACGACTGGCGTAACCTGCGCACGCCCTCGCCCGCGGGCGATTCCGCTTCCGCCTGTGAGGGGCCACCGGCATGTCCGCATCCAGCGATCTCCGCCCCCGTGCGCCACTGCCCGCACGGGTGCCAAGGACACCGCGAGGCCTGGCGGCCGGGGTTCTGATCTTGCTGGCGGCCGTCGCCGTCAGCGATCTCTTCGCCGCCTACGCCGGCTTCCGGATCTACACCGTGATCGAGGGGGACGGAGGCTTTGCCTTCGCCCCCCAGGACGAGCTGGACCGTGCGGATGCGCTGTACCGGACGGCGGGCCATTTCCAGCCCGTGGCGTTCTTCGTCTGCGCGATCGTCTTCATCGTCTGGTTCCACTGGATGCGCCGCGACGCCGGGGTGTTCGGGTCGCCGGACCGGTTCCACCGGGGGCCCGGCTGGGCCATCGGTTCCTGGTTCATCCCGTTCGTCAACTTCTGGCTGCCCTACCGGATCGCCATCGACATGTGGGGGGCCAGCACCCGGCTACCAGCCGACGGCCAGCCGTACAAGGTCTCGTTCTGGCCTGTGAACCTGTGGTGGGGCCTGTTCGTCCTCACGGCCTTGTCCAACCAGTACGCCGGACGGCGCTACAACAACGCCCAATCGCTCGGCGATGTACGGGACGCCGTGTTCCAGGTGCTGCTGGCCGACCTGCTGAACATCGCCGCGGCCGCGGCAGCGGCACACTTCGTCATCCGCCTGACAACCATGCAGCGCCTGAAGGCGGCCGAAGGGCCCTACGGCAAAGCCTGAGCGGATGCGGGGAGGATCCCGCACACCACGAAGCCTCCGCCTCCTGAGACCGCCGGGCCGACGGTGCTTCTCCGTTTGGGAGATGTCTTGGCCAAGGGCCGCCTCCTGCGGCATCCCGGCGGTACCGTCTGATCAGAAGCGGTTGCGGACCGGGGTGGGTGGTGGATGTGGTCAAGTACGTTGAAGAGCAGGAGCAGATCGGGCAGCGCGTCCGACGGCAGCGACTCCGGCTCGGAATGACCCAGGCCGATCTCGCGGCGGCTCTCAGCCGGACCCAGGGATGGGTGTCCCGGGTGGAGAAGGGCGCGATCGAACTCGACCGGGCCGCGTTGATCAACCAGCTGGCCTCCGCGCTCCACTGCCACCCGAATGCTTTAATCGGCCGTCCTTACACCGATGTTGTCGCCGACAACCCATGGCAGGCCGCCGCCGCTTCCATCCTCCGGGAGTTGCGCCGGTACGACCTCGCGCCCGTCTTCGACGGCACCCCTCGTGCCTCCGCCACGCTCTGGCAGGACATGCGACGCCTTCACCGGCTCCGCGACGCCGCCGCCAACACCAGCATCATCAAAGAGCTCCCGGACGTGTTCCGGGAGTCCCGCGCCCTGGCAGAGGTCTCCACCGGACACGAACGCGAAGAGGCGTACGCGATCTACGCGGTGGCGTGCAAGTTCGCCCACACCGCCGCACACGCCCTCGGACATCCCGAACTGATCGCCATGTCCTGCGAGCGCGCCGCGTGGTCGGCACAACTCTCCGGGGACCCGCTCATGCCCGCCGTGGCGGACTGGATGCGCGTATGGGACATGTGGGCCACCGCGGACTGGGATGACGCCACGTCCCTGTCGGACAAGGCCCTGGCAACCATCCAGGACGCATACGACCAGGGCGATCCGCCGGCCCTTCGACTGTGGGGTGCGCTCCAACTCCGAGCCGCCGTCTCGCAGTCCCGCGCGAACCGCCGGGGTGAAACCCGGGACCGCATCCGCCAGGCCAAGGCCGCCGCAGACCGCGTCGACACCTACGCCGGCCCCCCGGTCATCGACCGGCACAGCCTCACCTTCTCCTCAGGCAACGTCCACATCCACTCCATCAGCGTGGCCCTGGAACTGGGTGATCAGCGCATGGCGCTCGCCCTGAACCGACGTATCGACCCCGAACGGCTCGCCGCCCTCCCCAACTCCCGTCGCGGCCACCACCACATGGACTTGGCCCGCGCCTGGCTGTGGGACGGCAACCGCGACAAGGCACTCACCGAACTGGAAACGGCCGAACGCCTCGCCCCCCAGTTGATCAGGAACCACCCGATCGGCCGCGCGACCCTGCGGAGCATCGTCCATGCCGAACGGGCCGCCACGAGAGAGCGCCTGCGGGGCATGACCAACCGATTTTCACTGGACTGACCTGCGGACATTCCCCGGACTCATATTCAGCTGTAGCGGGCTGCATACGGTCCGCTACATGACCGGACGACGAAAACCGCACCAGGCCCCGCGTTGCCGTCTCTCAACTGATGCCACCGGATGGCCTCAGCGCGGCGACCTCGTTCACGACAGCGCCCGCGACCGTATTGGCGTAGTCATCGACATCCCCGATGACACGAGCACCACGGTGTACCGCCTGTGCCCCGAGGGCGGTGGCGACACATGGGGCGCTCCCCTGAGCGCGCTCTTACCCGCCGCGGAAGCGGACCCTTGTCCGGAGCTGCCACAGCGTACCCCCGGCGTCACCATCCGGCTGGACGACCTCGCCGAAGCGCCCATCCGGGATGCCCTCGGCCAGCCCAGCCCGGGCCTCCGCGCCCGCGCCGCAACAGGCCTGGAGAAGTTCTGGCGCCCTGTCGGCGACGACCACCCGGACGACGGGGCCCGAGACCGGTGAGCCCGGTGGACTGCTTCGGCCACGAGCCGGACCCCCGCATCGGCAGGCAGGTCCGGGACATCGCCAGCGGCGCCGAGGGGGAGCTGATGGCCATCGTCTCCGAGGACATCCCCAACTTTGAGGGTGTTCCGATGACCGTGCGCCTTGCGTACATCCGTCCCGCCGGTGGGGGCCTGGAACTGTCCACGGCGCCCATGAACCTCGAAGTCAGCTGGTGAAGCCCCCACGGGGGTGGGGTCAGCGCATGGCCGTGCTGGTCTACGTCGCCCTCGTCGGCGCTCTGGTCGTCGCACTCGCGATGGCCTGCGCCACCAGCCGATGAATCACACAGACTCCCGCCCGGCTCCGGTCCTTCGGAGGCGCCGGGTACGGGCGGGTGCACAACCACGTACCACTCGAAGCGATCGAAAGGAGAACACCATGAGCATCATCAGCACGGAGACGCAGCCGTTCGCGATGCGGTACGCCGCGCGACAGACCAGCGAACCGCCGAACTCCACTGGTGTCACGTACGACAGGGACGTGCAGATCGCCGTCACGTCCGAGGGCAACCCCTGGGCCCACACGGCCAGCGGCGAAACCAGCAGCAACACCAACTCCGACAGCAAGAACGACGAAGGAACCGACTTCTACTAGGAGAACCCGGTGACGGAACTCGACGGCGGGACGGTGCTGGTTCTGACGAGCCGGCTCGACCCGACTGCGGACCTGGTGGTCGAACACCTCAACCGCCGGAACATCGCGGTGTTCCGGTGCGACACCGCCGAGTTCCCCGTGGAACTCACGCTCTCCGCGACGCTCGGAGCGGGGTGGGGTGGGGTCCTCGACAACGGCCACCGCCAGCTCGACCTCTCCGGGGTCCGGTCGGTGTACTTCCGCAGGCCCGAGGAATTCCGGCTGCCTGACGGTCTGTCCGAGGCTGGGCGGCGGTTCGCTGCCGCCCAGTCCCGGGCCGGATTCGTCGGTGTCGCCGTGGCTCTGCCGTGCCTGTGGATCAACCATCCCGCGCGGGACCTGGACGCCAACCACAAGCCGTGGCAGCTCGCCGTGGCCCAGCGACTTGGACTCAATCCTCCGCGCACCATCATCACGAACGACCCGCAGGCGGCCCGTGAGTTCGCCGCAGACCTCGGTGCCCCGATCATCACCAAAAGCCTCGGTTCCGCCGTCGACACAGTGGTGATCGACCCCGCCGACCTCGACGACTCGGTGCGGCTGTGCGCCCACTTGTTCCAGGAGTGGATCGACAAGGCCCACGAGGTACGGCTGACCGTCGTTGGGAACCGCTTCTTCCCGGTGGAGATCCACGCCGGATCGGATGCGGCACGCATCGACTGGCGCACCGACTACAAGAACCTCACCTACAAGCCCACGACCATCCCCGGCCCCTTCCGCGAGCGCGTCACCGCCTTCATGCGGCAGTTCGGACTCGTCTTCGGCGCCTTCGACTTCATCGTGACTCCGGTCGGCGAATGGCGTTTCCTGGAGGTGAACCCGAACGGGCAGTGGTCATGGATCGAACAGCAGACGGGCGTGCCGATCTCGCGCGCCATCGCGGACCTACTGGAGAAGGGCAGCACCGATGACTGACACCTTGGACGAGACCGACGAGAAGGCCCGCGACTTCCGCAGGAAGCTGGTGGAAGAACTGGAACGGGATGGATCACTCCGCTCCCCGCAGTGGCGCGACGCTGTGCTGACCGTGCCCCGGCACGTCTTCCTCCCTGCCTTTTACACCGACGCCAACGGCGTGGACGGCATCACGCAGTACGCACGAATCAGCCGGAAGACGAACCCGGACGAGTGGCTGGCGCTGGCCTACCAGAACAAGACGTGGGTGACCCAGCTCGACCGCGGAACCCCACCGCTGGGAGCCGCGCTCGCCACCGGAACGCCCACCAGCTCCTCGACGCTGCCCGGCGTCGTGGTGCGCATGCTCGAAGACCTCGACGTCCCCGACGATGCGAAGGTGCTCGAAGTCGGAACCGGCACCGGCTACTCCACTGCCCTGCTGTGCGAACGGCTCGGCGACCAGTGCGTCACCAGCGTGGAGCATGACGCGGGACTGTCCGCCACCGACGGTGAACGTCTCGCGGCCATCGGATACCGCCCCCGCCTGGTCGTCGGTGACGGCGCCAAGGGGAGCCCCGAGGGGGCTCCGTACGCACGCATCACCGCCACCTATTCGCCCAGCCACGTCCCGGCCGCATGGCTGGAGCAGGCCGCACCCGGCGCCGTCATCCTCGTCTCTCTCGTCGGCAGCCTCGACGCCTACGGCTATGTGAAATTGCACGTGGTCGATGACCGTACGGCCGAAGGCCGGTTCATCGACTCCGCCGTCTCGTTCATGCTCTCCCGCGAAACGCAACGGCCCGTGATCGGTCCCCTCATGCGTGCCGCCCTCCAGGACCGCGCAGACGCCGCCGGCACCGAAACACCAATTCACCCGGCGGTACTCGATGACCCGGCGTTCCTGTGGGCCGCGCAGCTCGCCGTACCCGGCACGACCCGGCTGCGCCTCGGAGCAGAGGGAGTCACCGGGCAATGGTTCCTCCACCCTGACGGATCATGGGCCGTTCTGGAATCGCACGAGAACGGCACCACAAGAGCCTGCCAGGGAGGCCCTCGGACGCTGTGGTCCGAACTGGAAATGACGGCCTCCCGGTGGCTCGCAGACGACCGTCCGGGGCTCGACCGCTACGGCCTCACCGTGAGGTCGAAGGCGAACACCGTGTGGCTGGACGAACCCGCGAACCAGGTCGGAACGCTCCCGGCCACCTGACAGTCCGCACACAGCAGCGTTCTCTCCTGCATGTGCAGGAGAAGGGGGGCGCTGCTGACTGGCACAGGTATCGCCCGGTCGGCATCGCAAGCCCCTGGCGTGATGGGACATGCAGCCCGCATCGGGTGGGGGCTCCGCCCGGCCACCGCCGGACGGAGTCCGGCGCAGCGGGCCGAAGCCGGGGAGGCCCGCCAGGGCCGAGCGGTGCGAGGGGTGCGTCAGGAGTTCAGCACCGCCGCTACGATCCGGCCCGCCGAGTCGCCGCCGTGGCCGCCGGCTTCGACCATCGCGGCCGCCGCCACGTCGCCGCTGAAGCCCGTGAACCAGCTGTCCGGGTTCTTCGCGCCGTCGACCTCCGCCGAGCCGGTCTTCGCGCCCTTGTCGGAGCCGCCCACCGCCGACATCGCCGTGGCGGCGGTGCCGCCCGCGGATGCCGTCTGCTTCATCATCCGGACCAGCTGCGCCGAGACGCCCGGCTTCAGCGGGCGGGCGGCCGTGGCCAGGGTGCGTCCGTCGAGGGAGGCTTTGACGATCACCGGCTGGCGGAAGATCCCGGTCCGGGCGGTCGCCGTGATGGAGGCCACGTTCAGCGGGTTCATCAGGATGGGGCCCTGGCCGATGTACTCGGCGGCCGCCGCCGGTCCGGAGGTCTCCGGGACCTCTCCGTCCTGCGTGGGGACGCCCGTCTTCCAGTCCAGCCCGATGCCGAAGACGTCCTTGGCCTCGCGCGGCAGCGCCCTGTTGTCGCCGACCTCGTCGATCAGGCCGATGAAGGCGGTGTTGCAGGACTTGGCGAAGCTCGTGGAGAAGGGCTGCCCCTCCAGGGAGAAGTTGCCCAGGTTGCGGAAGGGCTTGCCGTCCCACGAGACGCTCTGCGGGCATGCCGCGACCTTGTCCGCCGAGACGAGGCCCTTCTCCAGCAGCATGGCCGCCGTCACGATCTTCATCGTCGATCCGGGGGCGCGCCGGCCCTGGAGGGCCGCGTTGAAGCCGTCCTTGCGGTGGTTGGCGATGGCCAGGATGTCGCCGGTGCTCGGCTTGACGGCGACCACCGAGGCCTCGGCGTACGCCGCCACGGCCTTTTCGGCGGCGGCCTGCACGTCGGCGTCCAGCACGGTCTGGATCTCGCCCGGCTTGCCCTCCACCAGCGTGAGCAGGGTCCGCTTCGGTGCGTCCTGGCCGGCCGGCTCGATCCACAGCTCGACGCCCGGGGTGCCGCCCGTCTTCTCCCCGTAGGTCTTGCGCAGCGAGTCCAGCACCGGTCGCAGGGACGGGTACTGCTCGGCCGTCAGTTCCTTGCCGTTGCGGTCGACCGCCTTGACCGGCGGGCTGGCCGGGGTGCCCGCGCGCAGTTTCTCGTCCTGCTGGAGCTGCGGGTGGATGACCGAGGGACGCCAGTCGACGAGTGCCTTACCGGTGCTGACGCCGCGTACGACGGTGAGCTGGGAGTCGTAGACGAGGGGCTTGGTCGTGCCCTCGACAGTGACCTCGGCCTCCACCTTGAACGGCACGGTGGTGCCGTTCGGGGCGCCGGGCGTGATCACGGCCTTGGACACGTATGCCTTGGCCTTGTAGTCGGCGACCGCCGTCTGTGCGGCCTGGGCGTTGTTCGTCAGGTCGCCGGCCGTGCGGTCCTCGCCGGCCGCCCACGCGGCCAGGAAAGCCTTCGCGGCCGCGGCGGCCTCCTTGTCGGTGACGGGCCCGGTGGTCTTCGGCGCGTCCGCCGCCTTGTTCGCGACCCCGCCCCCGCCACCACCGCTCTCGTCCGCCACGAGCGTGTACGCCCCGTACCCCGCACCGCCGACCATCACGAGGAAAACCCCGCCGATGATGGCACCTTTCGCCGCCCCGTTCACCGCGTCCCCTCCCCAGGAGCCCCCCGTTCTCTGAACATGTTCAAAGAACCCGTGGCGCAGACCTTACGCTCCGCAACCCCTCAGATCCAGGTGTCCAACCACATCCGGCCACGCCAGGAGTCCATCGGCAGGGTTTCGCCCGTGTAGATCGGCCAGAAATAGATGAAGTTCCAGATGATCAGCAGCACCAGCACGCCCGCCCCGACCGCCCCCAGCGCGCGGCGGCGTTCCGTGGAGCCCGCCGGGCCGAGGAGGGCGCCGATCATCATGGCCACCGCCAGGCACAGGTACGGGACGAAGACGACCGCGTAGAAGTAGAAGATGGTCCGTTCCTGGTAGTTGAACCAGGGCAGCAGGCCCGCGCCCAGCGCGCACGCGATCGCGCCCGCCCGCCAGTCGCGGCGGAAGAACCAGCGCCACAGTACGTACAGCAGCGCGAAGCAGCCCGCCCACCACAGGAGCGGGGTGCCCAGGGCCAGTACCTCGCGGGCGCACTTGCCCGCCTCGGTCGCCGGGCAGCCGTCGGTGCCGGGCGCGGGGGACTCGTAGAAGAAGGAGACGGGCCGGCCCAGGACCAGCCAGCTCCAGGGGTTGGACTCGTAGGTGTGGCCCGAGGTCAGGCCCACGTGGAACCTGTAGACCTCGGTCTCGTAGTGCCACAGGCTGCGCAGCCACTCCGGCAGGAAGGACAGCGAGCTGCCCTGGTCGTTCTTGGCGGCCCAGTCGCGGAAGTAGCCGCCCTTGCCGTTGTCCGGGCTCAGGATCCAGCCCGTCCAGGAGGCCAGATAGACGGCGATCGCCACCGGGACGGTGGACAGGAAGCCGGGCAGCGCGTCGCGGCGCAGCATCGCCGCGTACGGGCTGCCCGCGCCCGCGGTGCGGCGTGCGGCGGCGTCCCACAGCACGGTGAGGACGCCGAAGAAGGCCAGCACCACGAGGCCGTTCCACTTGGTGCCGAAGGCCAGGCCCAGGCAGACGCCGGCCAGGATCCGGTAGGGGCGCCAGCCCAGCCCCAGCCTCTCGGCGACCGCGACGTCGGGCCGGGCGCGGCCCTCCTCGTCCACCGGGAGCGCGGCGGCGAGCCGGGCCCGCGCCTTGTCCCGGTCGATGAGCAGCGCCCCGAAGGCGGCCAGGACGAAGAACATCAGCACCAGGTCGAGCAGCGCGGTCCGGCTCATCACCAGGTGCAGCCCGTCCACCGCCAGCAGCGCGCCGGCGAGGCAGCCGAGGAAGGTGGAGCGGAAGAGGCGGCGCCCGATCCGGCACAGCATCAGCACGGACAGGGTGCCGAGCACCGCCGTCATGAACCGCCAGCCGAAGGGGTCGAAGCCGAACATCCACTCGCCGAGCCCGATGACCCACTTGCCGACGGGCGGGTGCACGACGTAGCCCGGGTCCAGGGGCAGCGGTACCCCGTCCGGGTTGGCGAGGATCGATTTGTCGATGTCCTTGGGCCAGCTCGCCTCGTAGCCCTGGCGGACCGTGGCCCAGGCGTCCTTGGCGTAGTACGTCTCGTCGAATATCACCGCCTTGGGGCTGCCCAGGTGCGCGAACCGCAGCACCCCCGCGACGAGCGTGACCAGCAGCGGCCCCGCCCACGCCATGACGCGCTGCCAGGCGCCGGTGGCCGAGGCGGGGACGCCGAGGGCCGTCCACAGCTGGGCGGACGGCCGGGCGTAGGGAGGTACGAGCCGCGTACGGACGTCCGCGCGCGTCCACCGTCCAGCGGCGGGCGGCCGGTAGCCGAACCCGCGCAGGCGGCGCAGCCAGACGGGCTGCTCGTGCTCAAAGTCGCGTCCGCCCGGCGGGGCGGGCGGGGCCCCCGCGGGGCTGGGCGGCGGCGTCGCGGTACTGGTCACCGGGTCATCGTAGGGAACGCGTCTGTGGGCGCCCCAGTTGCCAGGCGCGTCGGGGGCCTCGCGGGGCCCCAATGAGAGGATGGGCGGGTGACAGCTGACCAGGCCCGCGGTACCGAAGCCTCTCCCTCCACTTCCGACCCGATCGGCATCCTGGTCCTCGCCGGGACGCCCATCGGCGACCTCGCCGACGCCCCGCCCCGGCTCGGGACCGAGCTGGAACGGGCCGATGTGATCGCCGCCGAGGACACCCGGCGGCTGCGCCGGCTGACCCAGGGGCTCGGAGTGCACACCACCGGGCGCGTCCTGTCGTACTTCGAGGGGAACGAGTCCGCCCGCACCCCGGAGCTGGTCCAGGCCCTGGAGGCGGGCAAGCGGGTCCTGCTGGTGACCGACGCCGGGATGCCCTCGGTCTCCGACCCCGGCTACCGGCTGGTCGCCGCCGCCGTGGAGAAGGACATCAAGGTCACGGCCGTGCCCGGGCCGTCCGCCGTGCTCACGGCGCTCGCGCTGTCGGGGCTGCCGGTGGACCGGTTCTGCTTCGAGGGGTTCCTGCCGCGCAAGGCGGGCGAGCGCCTCGGACGCCTGCGCGAGGTGGCGGGCGAGCGGCGCACGCTCGTCTACTTCGAGGCCCCGCACCGGCTCGACGACACCCTGGCGGCCATGGCCGAGGTCTTCGGCGCGGACCGGCGGGCCGCCGTGTGCCGCGAGCTGACCAAGACCTACGAGGAGGTCAAGCGCGGCGGTCTCGGCGCGCTGGCGCTCTGGGCGGCGGAGGGTGTGCGCGGCGAGATCACGATCGTCGTGGAGGGCGCCGCGGCGGCCGGGCCCGGCGATGTGGACGACGAGGAGCTGGTGCGGCGGGTGCGGGTGCGCGAGGAGGCGGGGGAGCGCCGCAAGGAGGCCATCGCGGCGGTGGCGGCCGAGGCCGGGGTACCCAAGCGCGAGGTGTTCGACGCGGTCGTCACGGCAAAGAATGCGGCACAAAAGGTGCCATAAGTCGGTAAAGAGCTAACCTGAAGAGCAAAGCTCGGACCGCGCACCGGGCGCCTTGGACACGAGTCGCCCAAAGGCCGTCCAACACTTGGCAGGGCCTGATGCGCTCCCGCCCGCAGAGGCGTCCACTGGCAGAGGCACCAGTGGAACAAGAGGAGCTGGCATGAGTGAGATCGCAGACACCCCGGCGTCCGTCCCGGCGCCCGCGCCCGCACGGACCCCCGTCGGGCCCTCCGTACCGACCGTGCACGAGGCGTACTCCTTCGCGTGCATGAGGTGCGGGTACGGCTGGGAGCAGGGGTACGAGATCGAGCACCACGTCGACGGCAGGGGCGGGGACTTCATCATCTACACCGTCGGCGGCGAGCGGGTCCCCTCCCCGCTGTCCAATCCGACCTGCCTGAACTGCGGCGGCCACGTGGTGCGGATCATGCGCGAGGGCCAGGTCTCCTCGGTGCGCGGCATGCTCGACCAGCTCTACCACCACCCCGGGATCGCCCCCGGGATCGCCGGGCCGGTGCCCGCCACCGGAGCCGGCTACGAGCACGAACGCCGCCACAGGGGCGGGCGGCACACGGGCAGCCTCGCGGCCGGTGCGCCGGGAGAGCCGGGGGACGTGCCGCACACGGCTCCCGGGCCGGTGCACGTCACGGACGAAGGCGAGGGCGGCGGGCCGCTGGCCCGTCTGCTGAGCCGCCTGCGCCGGTCATAAGATCGGCCGCATGAGCTCATCCGTTGAGAAGACGCAGCCCAAGGACGCGCCGCCGCCGCTGCCGGAGCCGTTGAGGGTGGCCGTCGCGGACTCCCACACCCACCTCGACATGCAGTCCGGCACGGTCGAGGAGGGCCTCGCCAAGGCCGCCTCGGTGGGCGTGACCACCGTCGTGCAGGTCGGCTGCGACGTGAAGGGCTCGCGCTGGGCCGCCGAGACGGCCGCCGCCCACGAGAACGTCCACGCCGCCGTGGCCCTGCATCCGAACGAAGCCCCCCGGATCGTGCACGGAGACCCGGATGGCTGGTCGCGTCAGGGCGCGCGGACCGGCGGCGGCGAGGCGGCGCTGGACGACGCGCTGGCCGAGATCGAGGCGCTGGCCGCCTTGGCGCACGTCAAGGCGGTCGGTGAGACCGGGCTGGACTACTTCCGCACCGGGCCGGAGGGCATGGCCGCGCAGGAGCGTTCCTTCCGCGCGCACATCGAGATCGCCAAACGGCAGGGCAAGGCGCTGGTGATCCACGACCGCGACGCCCACGCGGACGTGCTGCGCGTGCTGCGCGAGGAGGGCGCGCCCGAGCGGACCGTCTTCCACTGCTACTCCGGCGACGCCGACATGGCCCGGGAGTGCGCGGCCGCCGGCTACTACATGTCCTTCGCCGGGACCGTCACCTTCAAGAACGCCGGATCGCTGCGCGAAGCCCTCGCGGTGGCCCCGCTGGAACTGGTGCTGGTCGAGACCGACGCGCCGTACCTCACTCCGGCGCCGTACCGCGGACGGCCCAACGCGTCGTACCTCATTCCGCTGACCGTACGGGCGATGGCGGCGGTCCGCGGGCTCGACGAGGACGTCATGGCGACGGCCCTCGCCGCCAATACGGCACGCGCCTTCGCCTATTGATCCGCCGCCGCTCCACCCCCTCGCTCCGCTGTGCTGTACGTCCGTTCGGCCGACACGCTGAGTAATCGAACGGCTTTGATACGTGACGACGACCCCCGCTAGGGTGCCGTGCCCGAACCAGCCGGGGCCGGACCAGTGGAGCGAGCGTCGTGAGCGATACACAGGGCAGTCACCGCCGTGTCTCCTGGCCGGAGGGTGATCAGGGGACGGTGCCCGCCCCCAGAGCCTCCGGCCAGGCCACCCTGGACTCCGCCACCCCGGACTCCGCCACCCCGCCGCCCGCCATGCCGCCGCCCGTGGGCCCTCCGCCCGACGGGGACGCGGCCACCGGGATCCCGGACGGGGAGGCCCCCCACCGGCCCCCCGCCACCGGCAGGCGCCGGGCCGCCGCCGGCCGACCGGAGCCGGCTCCCGCCCCCGCTCCCGCCGACGCCTCCGGCGCCCGCCACCGGCCCACCGGCCGGCGCCGGGCGGCGGGCCCGGACTCCGGGGTGCTGGACGGGGAGGCCCCGTACGCCGCTCCCGCCACCGGCAGGCGGCGGGCGGCCGGTCGGCCGGAGGCGGTTCCCGCGGGGCCGGACGCGAGCCGCGCCACCGGCAGGCGGCGGGCCAAGGGTCCGGCAGAGGCGGGGCGGGACGGGGCCGGTGGGCCGCTGCCCGCGCAGGCGGGGCCCGAGACCGCCGCCCCGACCCGGCGGGCCGCATCCGCACGCGACAGCTGGCGGCGGATCGTGCCGCAGGCGCTGGTCGTGGCGTTCCTGGCCGGCGGGACCACCGCCTTCGTCGCCGCCGACAAGGCGGTCCGGCTCACCGTGGACGGCGTACCCCGCACCCTGCACACCTTCGCCGGGAACGTCGACGACCTCCTCGCCGCCGAGGGTCTCGGCGTGGGCCCCCACGACCTCGTCGTCCCGGCCAGGGGATCCGCCCTCGACGACGGCGAGGAGATCGTCGTCCGCTACGGCCGCCCCCTGCGGCTCACCCTCGACGGCCAGAGCCGCCAGGTGTGGACCACCGCCCGCACCGTCGACGGCGCGCTGCGCCAGCTCGGCGTCCGTGTCGAGGGCGCCTACCTCTCCACCCCCCGGACGGCGCCCGTCCCGCGCGAGGGCCTCACCCTCGGCGTCCGCACGGAACGCGGCATCACCTTCATGGTCGACGGCCGCGAGCGCACCATCCGCACCAACGCCGCCACCGTCCAGGAGGCCCTGGACCAGGCGGGCATCAGCCTCCACGGCCAGGACACCACCTCCGTCCCCCCGGACGCGTTCCCCCGCGACGGCCAGACCGTCACGGTGTTGCGCATCTCCGGCACCCGCGAGGTCCGCGAGGAGCGCATCCCGTACGCGACCGAGAGGGTGGACGACGCCACCCTCTTCGCCGGCACCGAAGTCGTCGAACAGTCCGGCCGGCCCGGGGCGCGCCGCGTCACGTACAGCCTGCGCACCGTCAACGGGGTCCGGCAGAAGCCGCGCAAGATCGCCGAGGAGACCGTCCGCGAGCCCGTCACCCAGATCGTCAAGGTCGGTACGAAACCGCTGCCGAGCTCCGTCTCCGGGACCGACGGCCTCGACTGGGCGGCACTCGCCCGCTGCGAGTCCGGCGGCCGGGTCTCCGCCACCGACCCCTCGGGCACCTACGGCGGCCTCTACCAGTTCGACGTACATACCTGGCAGGCCCTCGGCGGGAGCGGGCGCCCGCAGGACGCGTCGGGCGCCGAGCAGACGTACCGGGCGAAGAAGCTCTACGTGCAGCGGGGGGCGAGTCCGTGGCCCCACTGCGGCCGTAGGCTTGACCGGTGAGCACCGCAGAGCAGCAGCCCCCCGAGACCCCGTCTGACGCCCTCCTCGGACCGGCCGACATCCGAGAACTGGCCGCCGTACTCGGCGTACGCCCGACGAAGCAGAAGGGCCAGAACTTCGTCATCGACGCCAACACGGTCCGCCGGATCGTCCGCACCGCCGAAGTGCGGCCGGACGACGTGGTCGTGGAGGTCGGTCCGGGTCTCGGCTCGCTGACGCTCGCGCTGCTGGAGGCCGCCGACCGGGTGATCGCCGTCGAGATCGACGACATCCTGGCCGCCGCGCTGCCCGCCACCATCGAGGCTCGGATGCCGCACAAGAAGGACCGCTTCGCGCTGGTCCACTCCGACGCGATGCTCGTGAAGGAACTGCCCGGCCCGCCGCCGACCGCGCTCGTCGCGAACCTGCCGTACAACGTGGCCGTGCCCGTGCTGCTGACCATGCTCGACCGCTTCCCGAGCATCGAGCGCACCCTCGTCATGGTCCAGGCGGAGGTCGCCGACCGGCTCGCCGCCGAGCCGGGCAACAAGGTGTACGGGGTCCCCTCCGTCAAGGCCAACTGGTACGCCCACGTCAAGCGGGCCGGGTCCATCGGCCGCAAGGTCTTCTGGCCCGCGCCGAACGTCGACTCCGGCCTCGTCTCGCTTGTGCGGCGCACGGAGCCCGTCAAGACCACCGCGACCAAGGCCGAGGTCTTCGCGGTCGTCGACGCCGCCTTCGCTCAGCGCCGCAAGACGCTGCGCGCCGCGCTGGCCGGCTGGGCCGGCTCGGCGGCGGGCGCCGAGGCGGCGCTGGTGGCCGCCGGTGTCTCGCCGCAGGCGCGCGGTGAGTCGCTGACCGTGGAGGAGTTCGCGGCGATCGCCGAGCACAAGCCGGCGCCGCCGAGGCCCGCGCTGTGAGCGCCCGTACGAGCGTGACCGTACGGGTCCCCGCGAAGGTCAACGTCCAGCTCGCGGTGGGCGCGGCGCGCGCCGACGGCTTCCACGACCTGGCCAACGTCTTCCTGGCCGTGTCGCTGTTCGACGAGGTGACGGCGACGACGGCCGACGCGCTGAGCGTCACCTGCACGGGGCCGGACTCCGACCAGGTCCCGCTCGACCACACCAACCTCGCGGCGCGCGCCGCCGAGATCCTGGCGGGCCGGGCGGGCATCGAACCGCGGGTCCACCTGCACATCGCGAAGAACATCCCCGTCGCGGGCGGGATGGCCGGCGGCAGCGCGGACGGGGCGGCGGCGCTGCTGGCCTGCGACACGCTGTGGGGGCTGGACACCCCGCGCGGGGAACTGCTGGACATCTGCGCCGAGCTGGGCAGCGACGTCCCGTTCAGCCTGGTGGGCGGCGCGGCGCTGGGTACGGGACGGGGCGAGGTGCTGACGGCGGTGGACGCCGGCGCGTTCCACTGGGTGTTCGCGGTCGCCGACGGCGGTCTGTCGACCCCCGCCGTCTTCCGCGAGTTCGACCGCCTCACGGCCGGTACGCCGGTCCCGTCGCCCGAAGCGTCCCCGGCCCTGCTCGCCGCCCTGGCGTCGGGCGACCCGGAGGAGCTGGCCGGCGCCCTGGTCAACGACCTCCAGCCGGCGGCCCTCTCGCTGCGCCCCGCCCTGGCCGAAACGCTGGCCGCGGGCACCGGGGCCGGGGCGCTGGCGGGGCTGGTCTCCGGCTCGGGCCCCACGACGGCGTTCCTGGTTCCGGACCCCGAAACCGCCGCCAAGGTGGCCGCGGCCCTCGAAGCCTCGGGCACGTGCCGCGCCACGCGCGTGGCGACGTCGCCGGCCCCGGGAGCCACGGTTCAGGAGCGGTGAAGCCCACGCCTTGGGGGACCCGGCCCGGCTGGGCTGGAGCCACCGACGAGCGATACCAGGAGGCGCTTCGATGACCGAGCAGGCCGCGGCCGGAACGACGCTGATCCCGATGCCGCCGCTCACTCCGGCGGCCTTGCGCGTTGCTGTGGCGCAGCTTGCTCCGGCCCATCTGCCCGCCTTCGTCGAGCACCTGGACCGGGTGGCGGAGCAGAGTGCGGAGCAGAGCACCATCGCGCCGCTGCGAGCGTTCTTGCAGTGGTGGGGCGAGTTCGTCGCCGTCCAGCGGCACCCCGCCCTGGCTGCGCGCCTCCGAGAGCTGGAGGCCGTGGCCGCGACGGCCCATGACCGTGAAGCCCTCGATACGGCGGTAGCCGAGATCCAGGACATTCTCGAAGCCGCGCGCCGCGAGGCCGCCGCGTGAGCGACGCCTGGGCGTGGCATGACAACCCGGATGCCGAGCATGTGATCGGCGGTCTGCCCACCGAGGTCGTGGCGGAGGTGGAGCGCCTTGCCGAGCAGCTCGCCATCCTTGGCCGTGACGCCCGCGAGGTGGGGCGTGGGCCGCTGGAGGGTGGGGGACTGCGAACGCTGGACATCTTCGGAGGGCGGGCTTCCTGATGTTCCTCGCACCGGAGCGGTTCCAGGAGATCTCCGTCGTCCGCGTGGTCCGGTTCGGCTGACAGGTACTCAGGCACAGGTGAGTACGCGCGCCCTGTTCGAGCCCTGCGCGCCGCGCGACCGTGGGGCCATGGGACAGACCATCAAGGAAATGGCCGCAGCCACACCCGGCACGCGGGACCGGTACGTCGATCTGCTGCGGGTGGCCTCGCTCGGTACCGTGCTGCTCGGGCACTGGCTGATGGCCGCCGTCAGCGGTGACGGCATAGGGAATCTGCTCGCCCTCGTGCCCCCACTCCAGGTGCTCACCTGGGGGCTCCAGATCATGCCGGTGTTCTTCTTCGTCGGCGGGTTCTCGCACGCGCTCTCGTACCGCTCCCTGCGCCGCGCGAGCGACGGGCCCCTCTACGCCGACTTCCTGCGGGCCCGCCTCCAGCGGCTGCTGCGGCCGACCCTCGTCTTCGTCCTCGTCTGGACCGCCGCCGCGCTCGTCCTCCAGCTCGCCGGGGCCGGCGACGGGCGGCTGACCGGGGCCGCGCTGCGGCTCGTGACGCAGCCGCTGTGGTTCATCGGGATCTACCTCGCCATGGTCGCCTTCACCCCGCCCCTGCTGGGGCTGCACGAGCGCCACGGCTGGGCGGCCTTCGCCGCGCTGGCCGGTGCGGCCGCGCTGGTCGACGTACTGCGCTTCGCGCTCGGCGTCCCGTACGTGGAGTTCCTGAACTTCGCCCTCGTCTGGCTCGCCGTGCACCAGCTCGGCTTCCTGCGCGCCGACGGGCGGATCACCCGGCCCGCCGTCCTCGCCGCAGCCGGGCTCGCCGGGGCCGTGTTCCTCGTCACGGTCGGCCCGTACCCGCTGTCCATGGTCGGGATGCCCGGCGAGAAGGTGTCCAACATGGCCCCGCCCACCCTCGCCCTGCTGTGCCACGGCCTGTGGCTCGTGGGCGCCGTCCAGCTCCTGGCCCGGCCCGCCACGGCCTGGCTCGCCCGGCCCCGCGTGTGGCGCGGTGTCGTCGCCGCCAACGGCATCGCCATGACGGCCTTCCTCTGGCACCTCACGGCCATGCTCGGCGTGTACGCCGCCCAGCTCGCGATCGGCCTCGCGCTCCCCGAGCCGGCGACCGCCGCCTGGTGGGCGCAGGTGCCGGTGCGGATCCTGGCCGCGACCGCGCTGACGGGGCTGTTCGTCGCCCTGTTCCGCCGCTTCGAGGCCCCCGCCCGCCCCGCCCGGCCCGCCGAGGTGACGGGCACCGGCACCGGCGGGCCCTGCGCCGCCGTCGGCATCACCCTGTGCCTGCTGGGAATCCTCGGCCTCTCCATGACCGGCCTCGGCGGAATCCTGGAGGGCCACAGCGCCACCCTGATCGCCCTCCCGCTGACCGCCCCCGCCGCCATCGGCATGGCCGTGGTGGGCCGGCTCCTGGTGGAACGGTCGGTGTCGGCCCGGAGGGTTAGGCTGAGGGGCTGAGCCCACCCCTTCCCTGGAGCGCGTCTGATGGCCGTCAATCTGGTCAATGTCGAGGCAGTCAGCAAGGTGTACGGCACTCGTACCCTGCTCGACGGCATCTCCCTCGGCGTATCCGAGGGGGACCGGATCGGTGTCGTCGGTCGTAACGGCGACGGAAAGACCACCCTCATCCGGATGCTCGCCAAGCTGGAGGAACCCGATGCCGGCCGGGTCACCCAGAACAGCGGTCTGCGCATGGGCGTCCTCACCCAGCACGACTCCCTCGACCCCACGGCCACCGTCCGGCACGAGATCATCCGCGACATGGCCGACCACGAGTGGGCGGGCAACGCCAAGATCCGCGACGTGCTCACCGGACTCTTCGGCGGCCTGGACCTGCCCGGCTTCGGCCAGGGCCTGGACACGGTCATCGGCCCGCTCTCCGGTGGTGAGCGCCGCCGTATCGCCCTGGCCAAGCTGCTCATCGCCGACCAGGACCTCCTCGTACTCGACGAGCCCACCAACCACCTCGACGTCGAGGGCATCTCCTGGCTGGCCAAGCACCTCCAGGAGCGCCGCTCCGCGCTCGTCTGCGTCACCCACGACCGCTGGTTCCTCGACCAGGTCTGCACCCGCATGTGGGACGTGCAGAGCGGCGAGGTCCACGAGTACGAGGGCGGCTACAGCGACTACGTCTTCGCCCGCGCCGAGCGCGACCGCATCGCCGCCACCGAGGAGTCCAAGCGGCAGAACCTGATGCGCAAGGAGCTGGCCTGGCTGCGCCGCGGCGCTCCCGCCCGGACGTCCAAGCCGCGCTACCGCATCGAGGCCGCCAACGAGCTGATCGCCGACGTGCCGCCGCCGCGCGACCGCTCGGAACTGATGAAGTTCGCCAACGCCCGCCTGGGCAAGACGGTCTTCGAGCTGGAGGACGTCACCGTCCAGGCCGGGCAGAAGACCCTGCTCAAGCACCTGACCTGGCACCTGGGCCCCGGCGACCGCATCGGTCTCGTCGGCGTCAACGGCGCGGGCAAGACCTCGCTGCTGCGCGCCCTCGCCGAGGCCGCCCGCAGCCAGGGCGACGTCCAGCCCGCCGAGGGCAAGGTCACCGTGGGCAAGACCGTCAAGCTGGCCTACCTCTCGCAGGAGGTCGGCGAGCTCGACCCGTCGCTGCGCGTCCTGGAGGCCGTCCAGCGCGTGCGCGACCGCGTCGACCTCGGCAAGGGCCGCGAGATGACGGCGGGGCAGCTGTGCGAGCAGTTCGGCTTCACCAAGGAGAAGCAGTGGACGCCGGTCGGCGACCTCTCCGGCGGTGAGCGCCGCCGCCTGCAGATCCTGCGCCTGCTGATGGACGAGCCCAACGTCCTCTTCCTCGACGAGCCCACCAACGACCTCGACATCGAGACGCTGACCCAGCTGGAGGACCTGCTCGACGGCTGGCCCGGCTCGCTGATCGTGATCTCCCACGACCGGTTCTTCATCGAGCGCACCACGGACACGGTGATGGCGCTGCTGGGCGACGCGACCCTGCGGATGCTTCCGCGCGGTCTCGACGAGTACCTGGAGCGCCGGCGGCGGATGATCGAGGCGGCCTCCCCGGCGCCCGCCCCGGCCACCACCACCGGGAGGTCCACCGCTTCCGGCGATGCCCGCGCCGCGAAGAAGGAACTGCAGAAGATCGAGCGGCAGCTCAACAAGATGTCGGACCGCGAGGCGAACCTGCACGCGCAGATCGCCGAGCACTCCACCGACTACGACAAGGTCGCCCGGCTCGACACGGAGCTGCGCGAACTCATCTCCGACCGGGACGAATTGGAGATGCGCTGGCTGGAACTGGCCGAGGACGCATGAGTTCGGGCGGGTAACAGGCGGCGCCGGGCGCCAACTGGAGCGATAACGGCCGCGTCACGGGCCGGTCCTCCCTTGGGAACAGGGGAAGGACCGGCCCGTCGCATGTCGGCCACGAGTGATAGAAAGGGTCGTTCTCCTGACCGCCTGAAGCCGAAGGTATGCGCTGATGACCGAGCCGCCCCAGCCGCCGAACCAGCCGCCGACCCCCTCCGGTTACGGCCACCTGCCCGGACCCCCGCAGCAGGGTTACGGATATCCGCCGCAGGGCGGCGCCAACCCGTACGCCCAGCAGCCGCCGACCGTCCCCCAGCCGTTGGCCCAGCACGGTTACGGGTTCCCGCCGCCCGGCATGCCCCCGGGCCCGCCGCCGGGCGCACCCGGGGCCCCCGGCGCCCCGGGCCGGCGCAAGGCGCTCATCGCCGTCGCCGCCTCGGTGGCGGGCGTGCTCGTCCTCGGCGCCGGCGCGTACTTCGCCTTCGGCGACGGCGGCGGCGACCCGAAGCCGCCCGTCGCGCAGGCCTCCACGCCCCCCGCGGATCCCAAGCCCGACAGCTCTCCGTCCGTGGACAAGGGCGACGGCAGCGGCAACGGCGGCGCCGAGCAGACCGACCTCAACGCCGGCCGTAAGCAGGGCGAGGACAAGGCCCTTTGGCTCAAGACGGCCAAGATGGAGGGCCCCGGCGCGGGCATCGTCACCAAGGGCCAGTGGGTCGTGGGTGACACCGTCGTCAAGACGATCGACAAGACCCTCGTCGGCTATGCCGTCACCGACGGCAAGGAGAAGTGGAAGCTCGACCTCGGCGCCGAGCTCTGCGGGCACACCCATCAGACCACCGCCGACGGCAAGACGGTCATCGTCGTCCAGGACGCCTCGGGCTCCGAGTGCAACCAGATGAAACTGATCGACCTCAAGGCGGGCACGGCGGGCTGGACGAAGGAGGTGGCCAAGGAGGGCCTCTTCGACAGCTCGATCGACGTCTCGCCGTCGATCACCGGGGACACCGTCGCCATCAACCGGATGACCAAGAGCACCGCCTACCGGATCAGCACCGGCGACAAGCTCTTCTCCGGCAGCGGCCCCGAGGGATGCCAGCCGAGCACCTACGTCGGCGGCAACGGCAAGATGATCGCCGTCGCCACCTGCCACGACGCGGACCTCACCCAGGAGGTCCAGGACGCCGACCCGGCCACCGGCAAGACGACCTGGTCCTACAAGCTGCCCAAGGGCTGGCGGGTCACCAGCGTCTACTCCGTCGACCCGATCGTCCTCGACATCGGAAACCGGGACACCAAGGAACGCGCCGTCATCACCCTGGGACCCGACGGCAAGAAGCGCTCCAGCATGGCGGCCGAGGGCCAGTTCCAGGTCAACTGCGGCAATTCCACCGGCGAGGGGCTCCAGGGCTGCGGCAGCTCCGCCGTCGACGCCAACACCCTCTACCTGATGACGGTGAAGGAGGGCGGCTACAACAACGAGGTCGTCGCCTTCGACCTCACCACCGGCAAGGCCAAGTGGCGCACCCCGGCGGGTGACAAGAGGATCATCACCCCGCTCCGGGCCGCGAACGGACAGCTGATCGCCTACCGCACCGGCCAGCTGGACCAGCCCGGCGAGATCATCTCGATCCCGGCCGCCGGCGGCAGTCCCACCGTGCTCCTGCGCAATCCGTCGGGCCCGGCCGCGAAGATCGAAGGCTCCTTCATGTCCTCCGGCGAGATGGACTACGCGGACGGCCGCTTCTTCATGTCCGTCAGCCGGCTCGCGGCCCAGGGCAAGGACGAGAAGCTCCTGATGGTCTTCGGCAAGTGAAGGCGTCCGGCCAGTGAACGAGTCCACCGAGCCGCCCACCGAGAGGCAGTAGCAACAGCATGAGCACCCCGCCGCCCCCCAGCCAGCCCCCGTCCGGAGGCTTCGGCGCGCCGCCGCCGGTCCCGCCCGTCCCGCCGGGCCCTCCGCAGCCGCCCGCCCAGCCGCCGACCGTCCCGCAGCCCCAGCAGGGCTACGGATACCCGCAGCAGCAGCCCGGCTACGGCTACCCGCAGCAGCCGAGCACGGTCCAGGCCCCGGCGCAGCCGCCGTACGCCGCCCCCGCGGGCGGCGGGGGCGGCGGCGACAAGCGCACCCAGCTGATGATCGTCGGCGCCGCGCTGCTGGCCATGGTCCTCATCATCGGCGGAGGCTTCTGGTACGTCTCCGGTGACGGCAACGGCGGCACCCAGCCCACCGCCGACGGCGGTGCCAGCGGCTCGCCCGACGGCGACAAGCCCCCGGCCGCGCCGGGCGGCAGTGAGAAGCCCCCGGCGAACCCCAAGTCGAAGACGCTGGTCAACGTCCAGGCCCCGCAGCCGGCCGACGTCGTCTCCGTCGACGGCTCCTGGCTCACCGACAGCACCTACGTCAAGTCCGACGTGGCGAAGGTCGTCGGCTACAACCTGGTCGACGGCGGCAAGAAGTGGGAAGTGCCGCTCCCCGCCCACGTCTGCGGCGCCACCAAGCACGTCAGCGACAACAAGTCGGCGATCCTCTTCCAGGAGGCCATGCCGAGCGACGCCAAGAAGTACCCCCAGTGCAACCAGGTCGGCGTCATCGACCTGAACGCCGGCAAGCTCCTGTGGTCCGCCACCGCCAAGTCCTCCACCGGCGGTGACAAGCCCGTCGCCTTCACCGAGGTGACCATCAGCGGCCAGACCGTCGCCGCGGGCGGTCTCGGCGGCGGCGCCGCCTGGAACCTCGCCGACGGCAAGTCCCTGTGGACGCCCAAGGTCGACGGCGAAGGCTGCTACGACCTCGGCTACGCGGGCGGCGAGGCCCTCGCCGCGCTCCGCAAGTGCGGCCGCCACCCGAACCAGACCCTGTTCGCGCAGGTCCTGGACGCGGCCACCGGCGCGCCGAAGTCCTCGTACAAGCTGTCCCCGGGCATCGAGTGGGCCGGCATCATCTCCACCAAGCCGCTGATCGTCGCCGCCGACGTCGGCAGGACCGCCAAGAACGCCACCGGCGTCAGCGACCTCTTCGTCATCGACGACGCGGGCCAGCTCAAGAGCCGCATCTCGCTCTCCTCCGGCAACTACGCGCCCGAGTGCCCGGCCACCGAGGTCGAGCAGTGCTCGAAGATGGTCGTCGCCAACGGCAAGGTCTACCTGCCCACCTATGAGCACCAGGGCTCGGCCTCCAGCGGCCGCACCAACGAGATCGTCTCCTTCGACCTGGCGACCGGCAAGCCCACCACCGACCGCGCCGACGCCGGTGAGCGCTACACCATCTACCCGCTGCGCATGGACGGGTCGAACATCATCGCGTACAAGAACCCCCCGTACGACAAGGGCGGCCAGATCGTCAGCATCGACAGCACGACGATGAAGCAGACCGTCCTCATGGAGAACCCGTCGGACAAGGCGAGCCAGCGCGCCGAGACCGGCTTCTCGATGGACCACTCGGAATTCCGCTACCACAACGGCAAGTTGTTCATCGCCCGTACGACGGTCCGCAAGCCGTACTCGGAGAAGGCCGACCCGGAGTACCTGTTCGTCTCCTTCACCGCGAGCTGACCGGCCCGCACCGCGCCACCCGAAGCCCCCGAACGATCCCTACCGATCGGGGGCTTCTGCGCGGTATCCGCCGCGCACCGTCGAACAAGCGTGTAGCTTGCCGGGTCAGAAGGATCTGGGGTGGGAGCCTTGAATGGGCGTACGGGTCATGGTGGTCGACGAGCACCGGCTGCTGGCCGAGGCGCTCGCCTCGGCCCTGAAACTGCGCGGGCACCGGGTGCTCGCGGCGGCCGCTCCGGCGGCCGGGGCCGCCGAACTCGTCATCAGCCGCGCCCCGGAGGTCTGCCTGTTCGGCACCGCCACCCCCGCCGAGCCCGGGGTCTTCGAGCCCATCGTCCGGATCAAGCGGGAGCGCCCGCAGATCGCCGTCGTGGTCCTCGGCCCGGTGCCGAGCCCGCGCGGGATCGCCGGGGCCTTCGCCGCCGGCGCCTCGGGCTACGTACGCCAGGACGAGCGCATAGAAGGGGTCGAGCGGGCCCTGGCCAAGGCGCGGGCGGGGGAGGTCGCCATCGCCCCGCAACTGCTCCAGGGGGCCTTCGCGGAGCTGCTCAACCCCGCCGCGACGCCCGACGACGAGGGCAGCCGGCTGCTGCGGCTGCTCACCCCGCGCGAGGTGGAGGTCCTGGTCCGGGTCGCCGAGGGCGAGGACACCCGGCTCATCGCCGCGGGCATGGCCATCGCGCCGAGCACGGCCCGTACGCACGTGCAGCGGGTACTGATGAAGCTGGGCGTGGGCTCACGGCTGGAGGCGGCCGCGCTGGCCGCCCGTACGGGCCTGCTGGACCGGGCGGCGCTGCCCGCGCGGTGAGCCGCACGTCCTGACGATTTCCCCGGAGCCGCGCAATCCGGTAAGCCGGTCATCAGCACGTGTGTCCGCGTGCGTCCGCGAGAAGTAGGAGTGGCAGTGAGTAAGGCGTCGTTTCAGAAATACCTGGTCACCGGAGGCGCCGGCTATGTGGGCGGCGTCGTGGCAGCGCATCTCCTGGAAGCCGGCCACGAGGTCACCGTCCTCGACAACTTCTCCACCGGCTTCGGCGAGGGCGTCCCCGCCGGCGCCACCCTGATCGACGGACGGATCCAGGACGCCGCCGAGCACCTGGACCCCTCCTACGACGCGGTGCTGCACTTCGCGGCCTCCTCGCAGGTCGGCGAGTCCGTCGCCAATCCCGGCAAGTACTGGGACAACAACGTCGGCGGCACCCTCGCCCTGCTGAGCGCGATGCGCGGGGCGGGAGTGGGCAAGCTCATCTTCTCCTCCACCGCCGCGACCTACGGGGAGCCCGTCGACGGCCCGCTGACCGAGGCCTCGGCGACCGCGCCGACCAACCCGTACGGCGCCTCCAAGCTGGCCGTCGACCACATGATCGCGGGGGAGTGCGCGGCGCACGGCCTCGCGGCCGTCTCGCTGCGCTACTTCAACGTGGCGGGCGCCTACCGCGAGTTCGGTGAGCGGCACGACCCCGAGACGCACCTGATCCCGCTGATCCTCCAGGTCGCCCTGGGACAGCGCGCGTCGATCTCGGTGTTCGGCGAGGACTACCCGACCCCGGACGGCACCTGCGTACGCGACTACGTCCACGTCGCGGACCTGGCGCGGGCCCACCTGTCCGCGCTGGACGTCGCGGCGCCGGGCGAGCACCTGATCTGCAACCTCGGCAACGGCAGCGGCTTCTCGGTCCGCGAGGTCATCGAGGCCGTCCGCAAGGTCACCGGCCGGGAGATTGCGGAGATCGTCGCCCCGCGCCGCCCCGGCGACCCGGCGGTGCTGGTCGCCTCAGCGCGCACGGCGCACGAGCGCCTCGGTTGGACCCCGACCCGCTCGGACCTCACCACCATCGTGACGGACGCCTGGAACTTCGCCCGCAGGCAGCAGCTCTGACCCCTCGCGCCACCGCACGTTCCTCGCGCCCCCCGTGCCCCTCGGTACGGGGGGCGCGCGTGTGTGCGGTGCGCGCGGTGGCCGGGCGCTCCGCGCGGGCGCCCGGCGTGCGTACGCCGGGTGAAATGGGCCCCGTGCAACTGCCCGTGGCACGCGCAGGACCGCAAACGGCCGCCCAGACCTTCGGGACAGCCGAAAACAAGCCACCGCAAAGGCCGTTCGAGTCCGGTGCACCCGGAAAATCGCTCGAAAAACTTCTGCTATTCGGCCAACCGCTGGACCCGGGCGGCCCTACGCTGATGCGTGACACCGGTGGGGGCCGGTGTTGATTCAGGGGTCGAGACACGCCGGGTGCGGCGTCCGGTCCGGGGTAGTGCACAGATGTCGCGGCGGCGGCCGCGACGCCCTGTGGGCCGCCTGGTCCGGGCGTCGCACCCGTAGTTGTCCGTTCCCCGACCCTTGGGGGTTTTGTGGTTCGTATCCGGGTTCTGGTGGTCGACGACCACCGCATCTTCGCCGAGTCCCTCGCAGCCGCGCTCGCGGCCGAGCCGGACGTGGACGTGTCCGCGGCCGGCAGCGGCCCCGCCGCGTCCCGCTGCCTCGAACGCGCGGTGGCGGAAGGCCGCCGTTTCGACGTCCTGCTCGTCGACGCCGACCTCGGCGCCGCCGCCGGGTCCCTGCCCGCCCAGCGCGAGCCGGGATCGGGGCCGCCGTCCGGACCGGACGGCATCGCGCTCGTCGCCGGGGTGCGCGTGGCCCATCCCGGGCTCCGCACCGTGGTCCTCGCCGAGCGCGACGATCCCCGCCGGGCGGCGCTCGCCCTGCAGGCGGGGGCTTCCGGCTGGGTGGCGAAGGACTGCTCCCTGTCGCGGCTGCTGGCCGTCATCCGGGGAGTGCTGCGCGAGGAGACCCATCTGCCGCCCGCGCTGCTGACCGGGGTGCTCCGTGAACTGACCGCCGCCCGCAAGCACCGTACGGACAGCGAACGGCTCGTCGAATCCCTCACCCCGCGCGAGCACGAGGTGCTCCGCTGCATGGTGGCCGGGCTGGGCCGCAAGGACGTGGCGGCGCGGCTGTTCCTGTCCCCGCACACCGTCCGCACCCACATGCAGAACGTGCTGGGCAAGCTCGGCGTGCACTCCACGCTGGCGGCGGTGGCACTGGCCCGGCGGGCCGGCGTACGGCCCGCGGAGCTATCCGGGGACGTTGTCGAACGGAGCGGTCAACTGGCGTAGCAGCCCGGCGAGATCGCCGCGCTGCGCCGTGGAGAGCTGGGCCAGGATCGCCCGTTCCTGGGCCAGCAGTCCGGCCAGGGACTGGTCGGCCCGGTCACGCCCCTCAGGGGTGAGCCGCACCAGGACCCCGCGCCGGTCGCTGGGGTCGGGCAGCCGCTCGACGAGGCCTTTTTTGGCCAGCCGGTCGATGCGGTTGGTCATGGTGCCGGAGGTGACGAGCGTCTGGGTCAGCAATTGGCCGGGAGACAGCTGGTAAGGAGCCCCGGCACGCCGCAGCGACGTCAGGACGTCGAACTCCCACGGCTCCAGGCCGTGCTCGGAGAAGGCGAGCCTGCGGGCGCGGTCGAGGTGGCGCGCGAGCCTGCTGACACGGCTGAGCACCTCGAGCGGTTCCACGTCGAGGTCAGGGCGCTCTCGCCGCCATGCCGCGACCAGTCGGTCGACCTCGTCCTCCATGCGGATCAGTGTAAGGGGTCTGTCGACATGAAGTCTCTTGATATCGAGAATCTTGATTACGACATATATTCCGGGCAGTACGGGGCATGGAGGTGGCCGGAAGGGCTTCCGCTTCCAACCGCCCCACCAAGTAGGGAGGCTCGAACATGCATTCCGATATCGCGCCCGCCGTCCGCCCTCCGACGCTGGACGACACGGCCCCGTCCGCACCTACCTGGGATCCCCAGCAGTACCTCCGGCACGCGGGACACCGCACGCGGCCCTTCCTCGACCTGCTGACCCGCATACCCGAACTCCCCACCAGCCCCCCGCGGATCGCCGACCTCGGCTGCGGCCCCGGCAATGTCACCCTGCGGCTCACCGACCGCTGGCCGGATGCCCGGATCACCGGATACGACCTGTCGCCCGAGATGCTCCAGCGCGCCGCCGCGGAATACGCGGGACCCACCGCCGGCGGCGGCCACCTCGACTTCCGCCGCGCCGACCTGGCGGACTGGCTGCCCGAGGAGACCTATGACCTGATCGTCTCCAACGCGGCCCTGCAATGGGTGCCGAGCCATCCCGGCTCCTTCGCCGCCTGGATCAACGGACTGCGGCCCGGCGGCACCTTCGCCCTCCAGATCCCCGGCAACTTCACCGCCCCCAGCCACCGGCTGCTCGCCGAACAGTGCGACACCCCGCGCTGGCGCGCCCGGCTCGCCGGACACGGCGCGCGCTACGTCCACCACCTCGAAGCCGGCGAATACCACACCCGGTTCACCGAACTGGGCTGCGCCGTCGACGTCTGGGAGACCACCTACCACCAGCTGCTGCAAGGCCCCGACCCCGTTTTCGACTGGGTCAAGGGCACCGCCCTGCGGCCCGTGCTCACCGCCCTGGGGGACGACCAGGACGCCGTCGACCGCTTCCTCACCGAATACCGCGAGACCCTGCGCGGGGCCTACCCGACCGGACCGCGCGGCACCGTCTTCCCCTTCCGCCGCATCTTCGCCATCGCCCGCAAGGAGGCCTGACAGTGCTGAGCGCCGTGGATCACGTCCAACTCGCCGCGCCGCCGGAATCGGAGGACAAGCTGCGCGCGTACTACCGGGACGTCCTGGGCATGACGGAGATCCCCAAACCACCCGTCCTCGCTGCCCGCGGCGGCTGCTGGTTCGCCGCCGGACCGGTCCAGCCGCACCTGGGGGTGGAGGAGGACTTCCGCCCGGCCCGCAAGGCGCATCCGGGCCTGAGGGTGACCGGCATCGAGGCGTACGCGCGCAGACTTCAACAGCTGGGGGCGCGGGTCGTCCGGGACGACAACCTGCCGGGCCACCGGAGGTTCTACTCCGAGGACCCCGTCGGCAACAGGCTGGAATTCCTGGAACCTTCGGTCTGACCTGCGGAGCGTCGCGACGGCGCCGCGTCACCGAATCCTTCGGTGAC